>NZ_JAMXRY010000006.1:0-151742 GCF_024124525.1 Halomonas sp. OfavH-34-E
CAAGCTAGGATCGTTTCCGCTCGACTTGCATGTGTTAGGCCTGCCGCCAGCGTTCAATCTGAGCCATGATCAAACTCTTCAGTTTAAAGTCTGATAGTCCGTTAAGCGGACCAAACTTGGCTCAAGGCTCAAACGTCTCGTTTGACGAGTCGCTTGCCTTGATATTTCAGTGACAGTGTCACTGACTCATCGGCAAGCGCCCACATGAATTACCTGATCAAATTATTAAAGAGCGTGCTCTGGGCTCTACAAGGAGCTTAAAGAGCGTCTCGCTTTGCTGCGCTGCAGCCCGAAGGCTTGTCACAGCGCCCTGCGAGGAAGGCGTATTCTACAGAATCGAAGCGTTTCGTCAAGGCTTTCTTTTTTCGCCGTGCAAGCGACGCCTGCAGGACCCAAGAGAAAGCGAAGCGAGCCTGACGCGCATCCTGCGATACCGTCCTGGCGACTCCGATCGAGTGGCGAGCATTTTACCGATTTCTCGTTGCCCGTCAAGTGGAGAATTTTTCGAAGACTTGAAAAAGCCTTTTCAAAACAATCACTTTACCACCCTTCACCGCCTGTGACGTTTGCTCGTCGCCGGCAGCGGATGCGTACTTTACGCATCCCCTCCGCCCTTGGCAATACCCTTATGCAAAAAAGTTCATCGAGCTGTCTTCGGGGCGTCATCGACAGCGGTTCAGGCTTCAGTCGCGACCTGGAGCAGGGCCTTACAGCGAGACGGTGCGCTCTTCCGATACGCCCCCTTGAGCAGTCGGCTGACTCGCGCGGTCCAGCAACTCCAGTATGGAGTGATAGGTAAGACCGGAGTGCTGGGTCATGCCCATCTCGCAGGTTCTCGAATTGGAGACACCAAAGTCACAGCCCGCCACCTGCCCCGACAGATCGCGCAGCGATGAAGCCGTCAGTTCCGGTACGCGCAAGCCCTTGTCGCCGGCAAATCCGCAGCAACTGATACCATCCGGCACCACCACCTCCCTGGCACACGCACGCGCCAGCTCCACGAAGGAGTCGGTCAGCCCCTTGCGATGGCTGGAGCAGGTCACGTGCACCGCCACCTTGCAGTCCAGCGGCGTCACCTCCAGGCGCGGCAACAGGTGGTCATGGGCGAAGGCCACCGGCTCCTGCACCTTCAAGCGCTCATCCAGATGCCCCTCGACCTGCAAGCTGCAAGGACTGGTATCGAACAGCACCGGGAAACGACCGTTCTGGCTCGCGACCAGCAACTCCCGGTTGAGTTCGCGCGCCTTGTGCGTCGCCTCGTTATCCATCCCTTTAGAGGAAAACGCCATCCCGCAACACAGGTGGCCTGGCATTTCGGGAATGATGACGTCATACCCGGCTCTGTCGAGCAGACTCAGTACGATCTCCATCACCGCACGCGCCGAGTCGTCCCGCTTGTCGGCGCCAAACACCCGAGTGGCGCAGGAAGGGAAGTACACCACCGAATCGCGCGGCCCCTCGGTGGACGATGCGCCCGCCGATGGCCGCGACGACTTGAGCACCCGAATCGGGGCGGCGGCGGGTATCGCCGGTATCCACTGTGGGACACGCTTGCCGCTGGCCTTGTGAACACCCTGACTGGCTCGGGCCATCAAAGCGTCGCCGATGATCCCACGCCCCAGGCTGGCCGCACGCAGGCCGCCCCGGACAAGCTTGGTAGCCCCGGAGAAGTGACGCCCGATTCGCCTTGCCAATTCCTGCTTGCCGACATGACGTTCCTGGCGCATGGCGAGCACCATCTCGCCGGTATTGATACCGACCGGGCAGCGCGTCCCGCACATGCCATCGGCGGCGCAGGTGACATCGATATCGTAAAGCGCACTCTGCTCGAAGGCATCGCGACGCTCTCGCTCTTCATCGCTCAACTCATCCAGGGCTGCCAGGCGAGCTCGCTCGCGGGTCAGCACGATGCGCTGGCGAGGCGTCAGCGTCAGCTCGCGTGAAGGACACACGGCTTCGCAGAAGCCACACTCGATGCAGCGATCGACGATGGGGTCGGCCTCGGGCAATGGCTTCAGATTTTCGAGGTGCAGCGTCGGGTTGCGCGTCAGCATCACATCGGGGTTGAGCAGATGGCCCGGATCGAACAACGCCTTGATCTGCCACATCAGAGCATAGGCCTCTTCGCCCCACTCCAGCTCCACAAAGGGTGCCATGTTGCGGCCGGTGCCGTGCTCGGCCTTGAGCGAGCCACCGAAGTCCACGGCTACCAACTGGGCCACGTCGGCCATCAGCGCCTGGTAGCGCTCCTTCTCCCCCGGACGCTCAAAGCCCTGAGGGAAGACGAAGTGCAGATTGCCTTCCAGGGCGTGACCAAACAGCAGGGCGTCGTCGTAGCCATGGCGCTTGAACGCCTCGGTCAGGGCGGCGACACCCTCCTCCAGCCGTTCGATGGGAAAGGCCACGTCCTCGATCACCACGGTAGTTCCGAGATCACGCACAGCACCGACGGCGGGGAACAGTCCCTTGCGTACCTTCCAGTAGAGCGCGTAGCTGACCGGGTCTTCGGTGAAGGCGATGGGCTCGAGGGTCGTGATGCCTTCCAGCGCCTGGCCGACCTCCTCGATACGCGCCTCCAGCCGAGGCCCATCCTCCTCGCGGACATCCACCAGCAATGCCGTGGCGCCGTCCGGTAGCTCACGCAGCTGCTCCGGCATGCCCGGCTGCCGCTCCACCGAACGCAGCCCCGCACGATCCATCAGCTCCACCGCCGCCACGCCGGTGCCACGCAAGGCGATGGTGGCACGGCAGGCGCTGCCGAGATCCGGGAAGAAGATCAGGGCGGCGGCCTTGCGTGGCGGCTCCGGCACCGACTGATAGGTAATCCGCGTGATACAGCCCAGGGTACCCTCGGAGCCGATCATCAGGTGGGCCAGGATGTCCACACCGTCACGGAAATCCACCAGGCTGTTGAGAGCGTAGCCGGTGGTGTTTTTCAGGCGATACTTGTGGCGAATGCGCTTGGCCAGCTCGAGATCGGTGCGCACATTGGTCGACAGTCGCTCCAGCCCATCGAGCAGGGCCGCATGGCTTTGACGAAAGGCTGCCACGCTGTCGGCATCGGCGGTATCCAGTACCGTGCCATCGAGCAGCACCATGCGCAGGCTGTCCAGGGTCCGATAAGTATTCTGGGCGGTGCCACAGCACATGCCCGATGCATTGTTGGCGGCGATGCCGCCGATCATGCAACTGGCGATGGACGCCGGGTCCGGCCCGATCTTGCGCCCAAAGGGCGCCAGCAGCTCGTTGGCCCTGGCGCCGATAACACCGGGCTGCAGGTCAATTCTGGCACCGTCATCGAGCACCCTGGCATCGCGCCAGCCACGTCCCAGCTGAATCAGCACCCCATCGGTGATGGCTTGACCGGACAGCGAGGTACCTGCGGCGCGGAAGGTCATCGGCCAGTTGCCCTCGCGGCAGGCGCCAATGACTTCGACAAGCTCCTGTTCGGTCTCCGGCCTCACCACCAGGCTCGGCACCAGCCGATAGAAGCTGGCATCGGTACCGTAGGCCAGCCGGCGCAGCGGATCCTGGACCAATCGCTCGATGGGCAGGCGTTCGGTCAGCATCGCCGTCAACTCATCGATGGAAATGCTGGGCTTGGTGGTGGTGATGGCCGTCATGGTGCGCTCCCTGTCTGATTATTCGCTATTGCAGCCGTTCAGATACTAAAACGCCACTCCGAAGAGTGGCGTTTGGCGTTAGGGGTTAGCCCCTGACGTCGATCTGGACGATGCCGCCGCCCCCGCCATAGCCGCTGACGGTAACGTCATAGACACCTGGCTCCAGACGGGTTTCGATCAGCGACCCGAGTTGGGTACTGCCACCGTCGTCGTCCTGGAAGAACACGCCCTCACCCTCGAGCTCCAACAGCGTATCCACGGCGTCGGACTGAGTCTCGATGCTGATGACGCCAGCCTCTTCGACCACCAGCTGGTAGTTGAGCCTGCCGCTGGCATCGAGTTGACCGTAAAGGGTCTCGCCGGTGCGAATCTCACCCTCGGAGCGCAGTTCGCCGCTGAAGGGCGTCTGCGACAGGCTCAGCGAGTAGGTGCCGGAGCCACTGAAGCTTCGCGCATCGACACTGTAGGTACCAGCCTCGAGGATCGCGCTGATACGCGAATTGGTACCCGAGCCACCATCGTCATCGCTGGTGTCGATTCCTTCGCCGCGCAGGCCAAGCATGGCGTCGAAGGCGCTGGAGTTCATCTCCAGGGTCACCTCTGCGGCGTCTTCCAGGGTGAAGCTGTATTGATTGACACCGCTGGCCCCCACCATGCCGCGCACCGTGTCTCCCTGCTGCAGCTCACCGCTGTTGCGCATTTCGCCATCGAAGGCAGTGACGTCGGTCTCCAGCCGGAACATGCCGGAAGCGACACCCGAGTAGCTCGCCACCTCGATGCGATAGCTACCGGGCTCGAGCACCTCGCTCAGCCGCGAATTGGTACCACCGCCGCCGTCATCGTCGCTGAGCGACACACCGTTGCCCTCAAGATAGAGCTGGGTGTCGAAGGCAGAGGACGACAGTGCAATCGTCACCTCGGAGGGCTGCTCGATGTCCAGGGTGTAGGCATTGGGTTGAAACCCGCCGGCCATGCCCTGCACAGACTCACCTGGCTCGATGGCCCCTTCGTTCTTCAACTCGCCGTCGAAGGGCGAGGTCGAAAGCTCCAGCGAATAGCCGCCGGACTCGCCCCCGTAGCCGCTGACCACCACCCGGTAGTCGCCCGGCATCAGCACGCTGTCGAGATGAGAGTCGGTACCGCTGCCCGAATCATCGACCTCGATATTGGTCTGGCCGCCGCGTACCCGCAGCACGGTGTCGAAATCGCTGGAGGCGAGCGCCAGATTGACGCTGGTGGGCTCGTCGATCTTGAGGCTGTAGGTGTTGCTGGAGGAGGCGTCGGCCAGGGTACCGGTGATGCTGTCACCGGCGCGCAGTGGTCCGGCATTACGCTCGCCGCTGGAAAGATCGGCTTGCTGCATCGACAGACGATAGCCGTCACCGACGCTGACGAAGTCATCCTGGCATTCCACGTCCACGCGTTCCTTGACCGGCTGACCAGGCGTCACACGCACCTCATAGTCACCAGGATCGAGGAACGCCTTCAGGGTCTGCTGGTCATCACCGCAGCGCGCGGCCTTATGCTCGACACCATTGCCACTGAGCACCAGCGATGCGTCAGACGCACCGGCAAGCACCAGAGAGACCTGGCGAGCCTGCTCGAGCGAGAAGCTGTAGCTCGCCGCCTCGCCTCCCAGCGCCCCGACGACGTCCTGGTCGTCGCCCAGCGTCTCGGATGCCTGGGCCTCAGTCGGCTTCAGCGAGTAGGGGCCAAAGCCTGCCATGTCGTCGCTGCTGACGACCACCAGCGAGCACCCCTCGGCGGAAGACAGCAACAGCGATGCCGGCGCCTCCTGGGTGCTGCTCGCACCTCCCTGCCACTTGCCGTCTTCGGAATACACCGAGAGGCTGGCGGCAAAGGGTGAATCGAGCCGGTACAGCACACCAGATTCGGCCTCGCCGCAGACCCAGCGACGGTCGTGGCGCGAGCCATCCTTGAGGTTGATCCCGCTTTGCGAGGTCAATTCGCCCTCAATCGCTTCGCCCAGCGCAACATCCGGCGCCTCGACAAACCGCCCGCCCTGGCTACCGCCGTCGTCCTGGCATCCGCTCAGCAAGACCGCCATGGACACCCCGCTGATCACCAGCAAAGGGGAAATGGCCTTGCAAAGTGGGCGTTTCGACCCCGGACACTGCTGCTTGGACATGCCTGCCTCCATCAGTTGAATTTCGCTTCCTGCGCCGACAACAGAACATCGTCGGGAACGCACACTATAGCCAACTTGCATGACGCGCGTCAGGACGCAAACCACTCCGATGTCGCAGGTGTCGCACGCGAGCACGGTGAATCAGGCGTCGCGCAGGATGACCACCAGTTCTCTTGGACCGTGTACGCCGTAAGCCAGCGTCTGCTCGATATCCGAGGTCTTGCTCGGCCCCGAGATCAGCAGCGCATTGGTCGGCATGGCGCTCGCCCAGCCTTGCCCGGTGACGACATCGAAGAAGGTGTCTTCGACGCTGTCGGCATCGAGCACGGCGATATGCACAGGCGGCACCAGGCTCAGCAGACGCGGTTCATCCGGGGTCGGCCACAGCCACAGACTGCCGGTCTCGGCGATGGCGCCACGGGTGGACGTAAGGCCAGCCTCGACGCCGTCGAACAGCTCATGCTTCCAGCCCTCGATGTCACGGTCGGCGTCGACCAGCTCGACCTCATGATCCGCCAGGGCCTCACGGGCCTGCTGCGCTACCGGATGCTCCCGGCCCAGCGCCAGGCGCTTGACGCCTTTGTCCGCCAGCACCCTGGCGAGGGTCTCGGTCCAGCCGGCAGAGTCACAGTGAATCACCTCGCCATGCACCGAGGAGATCCAGTGCTCGAAGCGCTCGAGTCGTTCGTGGCGCGACCACTGGCGCCCGGTGACCACGCCGAAGTCGCTGTCGGGGGCCGACAGCGGTCCGCCCTGGCGATCGCGCAGGCGACCCAGAATGTTGTCTCTGGCACTCATTCGCCCTTCTCCTTGCGATGACGCTTGATCAGCGTGTGAAGTGACGTCTTGGCCGGCTTCGGGGCGCTGCGGTACTGCGTCCAAGGCCCCAGGTGGGACGGCGCCAGCGCACGGAAGCTGCCGGCGACCAGGGTAGCGCCTCGCCAGGCTCCGGGATGGGTAGCCAGCCACTGCCAGCTCTTCCATGCGGCGACCTCCTTGCGCGAGCGCTTGACCCCGGCACCGGGCACATTGCCGACGCCGTCGCCCACGGCCTCACGCCGCAGACGCACCAGCAGGTCCGGAATCGGGATCTTGACCGGGCACACCTCACCGCAGGCGCCGCACAGGCTCGACGCCGACGGTAGATCCTTGGTCGCTTCAAGCCCCATGAGGTGCGGCATCAGGATGGCGCCGATCGGCCCCGGGTAGGTGGTGCCGTAGGTGTGACCGCCGACCCGGGTGTACACCGGGCAGTGGTTCATGCAAGCGCCGCAACGGATGCAGCGCAGGGTGTCGAGCAGTTCATCGTCCTGGTAGACCCGCGAGCGACCGCTGTCGACCAGCACCAGATGCACCTCTTCGGGACCGTCGTGTTCGTCGGCCTTGCGTGGCGAGCTGATCATGTTGAAGTAGGTGGTCACGTGCTGGCCGGTGGCAGAGCGCGTCAGCAGGGCGTAGAGCGGCGGCACGTCGGCCAGGTGCTCGACCACCTTCTCGATGCCGGTCACGGCGATGTGCACCGGCGGCGCGGTGGTGGTCAGGCGCCCGTTGCCCTCGTTCTCCACCAGGCACAGGGTACCGGTCTCGGCCACCGCGAAATTGACCCCGGACACCCCGACATCCGCCGTCATGAAACGCTCGCGCAGCTGGGCCCTGGCCGCTGCGGTCATCGCGTCCACGTCGGTGGTGCGCTCGGTCCCGGTGCGCTCGTGCATGATGTCGGAGATTTCGCCAGTATTGAGGTGAATCGCCGGCATGATGATATGAGACGGCGTCTGCTCGTTGAGCTGCACCAGGTACTCGCCCAGATCCGACTCCAGGGCATCGATGCCAGCCTTCTCCAGGTGGGCGTTCAGGTGCATTTCCTCGGACACCATGGACTTGCCCTTGATCACCGAGGACGCACCATGACGCTGACAGACCTCGGTGATCAGCTCGCAGGCCTGCTCGCCATTCTCGGCCCAGTGCACGCGGATGCCATTGGCCTCGCAGTTGGCCTCGAGCTGCTCCAGCAGGTCGGGCAGCTTCGACAGCGCACGTAGCCGGATATTGGCCCCCAGCTCACGCAGGGTCTCCAGGTCCCAGTCGTCGAAGGCCTTGCGACGCTTGCCCATCAGGCCGTCCATCGCCTTGCGGAAGTTGGCACGGATCTGCGGATTCTCCAGCGCCTCGTGGGCCTGGCGATGGAACGCCTCGGGAGTAAAGGTCTGAACAGGCTGGCTCATGAGGTCCTCCGCCACAGATAGGAAGCGATGTGCTCGCCTTCGAGCGTGCTGTCGCGGTGGGCCAGACGCCCGGCGATGTTCATCAGACAGCCACAGTCGGAGGTCACGAAACGCTCGGCGCCGGCGGCTTCGATGGCACGACTCTTGTCTTCGACCATGGCACCGGACACCTCCGGATGGCGCACCGCAAAGGTCCCGCCGAATCCACAGCATTCGCTGGCCCGCTCCTGCTCCACCAGCTCGACCTGGCCGAGCTTGGCCAGCAGCGCGGGGCCGGTCTCGGCGAGGCCCATTTCGCGACGGGCGCTGCACGAGGTATGCATGGCGACCTTCTCCGGCGCGCCTCGATCCTCAAGCGTCAGGTGGCAGACGTGCACCAGGAATTCGGTCAGTTCGAACACCCGATCAGCGACCTCCCTGGCCCTTGCCTCCTCGGGGGTGCCGGCAAACAGCGAGGGATAGTGGGTACGCATCATGCCGCCGCAGGAGCCGGACGGCACGATGATCGGCCAGGGCTCGGGGAACAGATCGAGCTGGGCCCTGGCCACCGCCCTGGCCTCGGTGTGATAGCCCGAGGTGTAGGCAGGCTGGCCGCAGCAGGTCTGGTCGTCGGGGAAGATCACCTCGATCCCTTCCCGCTCGAGCAGCCGAACGGCATCGAGGCCAGCCTCGGGATAGAGCATGTCGATCAGACAGGTTCCGAACAGGTAGACCTTGTCGGGGCGAGGGGGATAAAGCTTGACGGCGGTCATCGCGGGGTCCTCAGGGTCAGGCACGGCAGGACGTTGTCGTTGTTCCCGGTATCAATAGCGGCACAACAGAGGCGAGCAGGCTACCGCTGCACGCCTCGTCTGGACCGCCGGAACCGAGGCCCCCGGAGCATCATCGGTCTTGCCAACGACCGCCAGGGATAGAGTTGGAGTAAATTGGTAAAACCAATTGACAACGCCGAATCTAGGCACAGTAGGTTCGCTCTTCCAGAGTGTCAAACCAGACGCCGATTTTTGCTCGGACTTTGCGCTATACTTTGGTCTATGTCTCGATGGCCGTGAACGTAACAGGTTGATAATCCGGGAAGAACGAGGATCAGAATAGGCAACAGGACAACCTCGTCTATTGGTAATACCAATTAGTTGTCGTTACACTGGCGGCCTCGTTCCCACGTCGATGATAAACCGCCATGGCCTACCAGCCCGTGCGCCAGCCTCGCCTGGCCGATGTGATCACCGAGCGCCTCGAGGCGCTGATTCTGGAAGGCAGCCTGACCCCCGGCCAGCGCCTGCCCCCCGAACGCGAACTGGCCGAGCGCTTCGGCGTCTCGCGCCCGTCGTTGCGCGAAGCGATCCAGAAACTGGCCGCCCGCGGCCTGCTGGTCAGCCGCCAGGGCGGTGGCACCTATATCACCGAGGCTCTCAACAGCGGCTACAGCGACCCGCTGCTGGAGATGCTGTCTCGCCACGGCGAGTTCCACCTGGACCTGCTCGAATTCCGTGACGCCATGGAAGGCCTGTCAGCCTACTATGCGGCGCTACGCTCGACACCCACCGACAGGGCGCTGTTGATTCAGCGCTTCGAAGAGCTCGAGACGTCCTTTCTCGGCGAGGACCCCCAGGGTGAGGCCAAGGCCGACGCCGCCTTCCACCTGGCGATCGCCGAGTCCGCCCACAACGTCCTGTTGCTACACACCATTCGCGGCATCTTCCACCTGCTGGAACGCAGCATCGTCGACAATCTCGCCCATCTGTTCGAGAAGCCGGAGGCACGCCCCCGCCTGATGCAGCAGCACCGGGCACTGCTCGACGCTATCCTCGAGGGGCGCGCCGAAGACGCCCAGGCGCTGGCCCACGAACACCTGGTCTACGTCGAAGAGGGTCTGCTCGAGATGGAGCGCGCCGAGACCCGCTCGCAGCGAGCGCTGCGGCGTGCCCAGGTCATGCCGCCGCGCCGGTCGCGCTAGTCGATGCGACGCTGGTCACGCTGGCTGAATCGCCGCACCCTGGCGCTGGCGCTGGCGCTGGGTCTCGCCCTGGTGCTTTGGCAGAGCGCCACCCTGGCCCGTGAGCAGGCGCTGGCCTCGCTCAAGCGTGATGCCGATACCGAACTCCGGCTTTCCGCCACTGGCCTGACCGGTTACCTGTCACGCCACGAATACCTGCCGGAACTGCTCGCCACCCGGGAAACCGTCAAGCGATACCTGAGCGCCCCGGACGGCCAGGACGTGATGCCACTCAACCGACTGCTCAACCGCTTCCGCAGTACCACCGGCGTCTCCGATATCTACCTGCTCGACGCCGAGGGCACCACCCTGGCGGCCAGCAACTGGCACCGCCCCGACAACTTCATCGGCCAGAACTATCGTTTTCGCCCCTACTACCAGGACGCCATCGCCGGGCACTACGGCCGCTTCCACGGCCTCGGCGTGGTATCGATGGATCGCGGCTACTACTTCTCGGCGCCGGTCTGGCTCGACGAGGTCAATCCCGACGCCACCCCGGCCGGGGTCATGGTGGTCAAGGTCCGCGTCGATACGCTGGAGGCGAGCTGGCAGAGTCCGGGGACCAGCCTGCTGGTGGTGGACCAGAACGGTATCGTGTTCATGGCCAGCCAACCCGAGCTACGCCTGACCTCTCTCACCCCGCTGGCGCCACCGCGCCTGGCCGAGCTGCGCGACTCGCGGCGTTACGCCGATGAAGCGCTGAAGCCGAGCGGCCTCGAGGTCGTCGATCACCTCGCCAACGACGCCAGACTGGTGGGCTTCGACAGCGGCCCGCTGGCGTCCGGGCACTACCTTGGCGTCACTCGGAACTTTCCCACCCTGGGCTGGCAGATGCATATCCTCAAGCCCATGGCCCCGGTGATCGAGGCCCAGTGGCAGGCGATGCTGATGGGGGGTGGTCTATACGGCCTGCTGGCGCTGGCCGGAGGCATCGGCTGGCAGCGCCACCGACTGCGCCGGGAGCGCGAAGCCTTCGCCGAGCGTGAGCGCACCACCCTGGCGCAAGCCCGCGACGAACTCGAGCGCAACGTGGCCAGCCGGACCCGCGACCTGCTCGCCACCAATCGCCGGCTATCCGACGAAATCGAGGAGCGCCGACGCACCGAGGCGACTCTGCGCCAGACCCGTGACGAGCTGACCCAGGCCGCCAAACTGGCGGTGCTCGGCCAGCTCGCCGCCGGCATCAACCACGAGCTCAATCAGCCACTGGCGGCCATCCGCGCCTACGCCGAGAACGCCCGGGGCTTTCTCGCCCGACAGCGCCACGACACCGTCGACGCCAACCTCGGCGAGATCATCGAACTCACCGGCCGCATGGCCGAGATCAGCGCCCAGCTACGCCAGTTCTCGCGCAAGAGCGGTGAGCCGCCAAGCCCGGTGTCGACCCGCGCCTGCCTCGACTACGCCCTGCGCCTGTTCAAGGCACGCCTCGGCGAGCAACAGGTCGAGGTGGTGTTCGACACCCCGGAGGAAGCGCCCTGGGTACTGGCCGACCTGGTCAGACTCGAGCAGGTGCTGGTCAACCTGATCGGCAATGCCCTTCAGGCCATGGCACAGACGCCGTCACCACAGCTGATACTGGGCGTGGCCGCCGCCGATGGCCGCGCCAGGCTATGGGTCGACGACAACGGCCCCGGCGTCCCCGAGGACCAGCGCCGCCAGGTGTTCGAGCCCTTCTACACCACCAAGGCCCCCGGCGCCGGACTGGGGCTCGGGCTGTCCATCTCCGCACGGATCATCGATGATCTCGGCGGCCGCCTGCAGGCCGGTGTCTCGCCTCTGGGCGGAGCACGCTTTACCATCGAGCTGCCCCAGGCCGAGCACGTCCTCCCGCCCCACGATGAGAGCCACGCCACATGACCGACGAAGCCCCCGTGATGATCATCGACGACGAAGAGCACCTGAGGGTCACCCTGGGCCAGACGCTGGAACTGGCAGGCTATCGACCACTGCCCTTTCCCAGCGCCGAACAGGCCCTGGCCACCCTGGACCGGGACTTCAGCGGGGTGGTGATCAGCGATATCCGCATGCCCGGCATGGACGGCATGAGCCTGCTCAGAGAGATTCGTCAGCGCGACCCGGACCTGCCGGTGGTACTGATTACCGGTCATGGCGATGTATCCACAGCGGTGGAGGCCATGCGGGAAGGCGCCTGGGACTTTCTCGAGAAGCCGTTTCCCGGTGAACGCCTGGGCGAGGTCGTGCGGCGAGGCGTGGAGAAGCGTCGACTGAGCCTGGAAAACCGCTTCCTCAAGGCCGAGCTCGAGGCCCAGCAGACCGCGCCAGGCCCACGTCTGGTAGGGCGCACCCCGGCGATCAAGCGGCTGTCGTCGATGGTCCAGCGCATCAGCCAGGTCGAGGCCGACGTGCTGCTGTTCGGCGAGACCGGCGCCGGCAAGGACCTGGTGGCCCGCGCGATCCACGAGCGCAGCGCCCGCGGCGGCAAGCCCTTCGTCGCCATCAACTGCGGTGCGGTGCCCGAGAGCACCATCGAATCCGAGCTGTTCGGCCACGAGAAAGGCGCCTTTACCGGCGCGGTGGAGCGGCGCATCGGCAAGTTCGAGCATGCCGCCGGCGGCACCGTCTTCCTCGACGAGATCGAATCCATGCCGCTGGCGCTGCAGGTCAAGCTGCTGCGGGTACTGCAGGAGCGCCAGGTCGAGCGCCTGGGCAGCAATACCCCGGTGACACTCGACATTCGGGTGATCGCCGCCACCAAGATCGACCTCAAGACGGCCGCCGAGGCCGGCGAGTTCCGCGAGGACCTGTACTACCGCCTCAACGTGGTGACCCTGATGATTCCGCCGCTGCGCGAGCGCCGCGAGGACATCCCGCTGCTGTTTCACCACTTCGCCGCGGTGGCCGCCAGCCGCAGCGGCATGGAAGCGCCGCCGCTGGACGCGGCCGGCGTCACCGCGCTGCTGGCCCACGACTGGCCCGGCAACGCCCGTGAACTACGCAACCTGGCAGAGCGCTACGTGCTGCTCGGCAGCACCTGCGACTACCGCCTCGACGCCTTGATGGAAGGCGTCGGCAGCGACGGTGGCGAGCTGCCGCTGCCCCAGCAGGTGGAGCTGTTCGAGAAACAGCTGGTCAGCCAGTCGCTGGCCCGCCACCACGGCCGTATCAACGAGGTCTGCGAGCACCTGGGACTCCCGCGCAAGACCCTCTACGACAAGCTCAAGAAGCACGCCCTCAAGCCCGACGACTATCGCCAGCGCCCCGACACCAGCGCCACGCCCTGATCGACCAGCCCCTGCAGCGCGTCCCAGGACGGCAGCCAGGGCGCCAGACTCAGGGTCACGCACAGCATCGCCAGAGAGTTGCCGGGATCGCCCCAGTCAAACGGTTTGAAGGCGGTGCCGAAGGAACGTTTCAGTCGCGCCCCGTTCAGATCCACGCTGTAGAGCTCATCGAGCAACAGATGGATGGCAAAGCCAAAGGTCAGGGCGCCGCCGTGGGCCCACGCCATGGCGTCCGGTGGTGCGAACAGATGGTGGCTGAGCGCCGCGGTCGCCAGGCCGCACATGGCCGCGGCCAGTAGCGAGTGCCAGAGCCCCCGGTGGACGGTGAAGCGGGCGAAGATCGCGCCGGCCACATAGCGCACCGCCAGATAGATGGCGCCGCACACCAACAGCAAGGTGCCGTCGGAGAACCGCTCCTGCAGCATCACCGCGCCGGCCACCACCGCCGGCACCGCCATCAGATTGAAGATCAGCCGGATCGCCTTGGAGCTGTCGGAGTCGATATCGGGGAGGATGCCGCCCAGGGTCGTCAGCGCCAGCATCGGCAGGCTGTCGAGCGCCGACCACAGCCCCGCCTGCCAGCCGCCATGGGCCAGCACCGCGCCGCCGGCGGCGGCCACGCTGAGGTGGGTGCGGAAGTTGGCCATGCCGGGCGGGCTCCTCGAAAAGGCATATACTGGATAAATGACCAGATTATCGCCCGGCAGTTCAATAGAAACAATTGGTTGGAAACATACTGGATAAAAAAACACGGACCTGCGCGGGCAGATCCGTGTTCTTCACCACTGCGGCTCTGCCGTCAGCCCTCGGCCGAGGCCAGGTACTGATCCTTGAGCTTGACGTAGTTGCCCGCGGTGTAGGGGAAGAAGGCGCGCTCTGCATCCTTCAGCGGGCGCAGCGCCTTGGCCGGGTTGCCGGCGTAGACGTGGCCGCTTTCCAGGCGCTTGCCGGGGGGCACCACCGCACCGGCGGCGATGATCACCTCGTCCTCGACCACCGCCCCGTCCATGACGATGGCGCCCATGCCGACCAGGATCCGGTTGCCCAGGGTGCAGCCATGCAGCACCGCCTTGTGGCCGATGGTGACTTCATCGCCGATGGTCAGCGGCCAGCCGCCTTGATTGAAGTCGCTGGCGTGGGTGATGTGCAGCACGCTGCCGTCCTGCACGCTGGTGCGCGAGCCGATGCGAATCCGATGCATGTCACCGCGAATCACCGCCATCGGCCACACCGAACAGTCGTCTCCCAACTCCACGTCACCCAATACCATGCACTGGGGGTCGATATAGACCCGCGTGCCCAGCCTGGGGCTTACGCCCTGCCAGGAACGGATCACCGGATAACCCGGCGCACCATCGTGCGCTTCCGTTGCCACCCTGTCTGCCATCGCTGTCTCTCCTGAAGGTTGTGCGCCGGTCGGTCGCGGCACTACAGCAGACCGCTGAACAGCACCACCAGTACCAGCGGAATCGATACCCAGCGTACCACGGCGCGCCACACGCGAAAGCCATTGGGCCCCGCATCCAGCGCCCGCAGCGCTTCCTGCTCAGGCATCACCCAGGCGGCAAAGATGGCGATCAACAGACCGCCCAGCGGCAGGAATATCTCCGGCGGGATGGTGCTGACCACGCCGAAGAAGTTCATCTCGCCGATCAGCTGGACATCGCTCAGACTCGAGAACGACAGCACGCACAACAGCCCCACCAGCCATACGCACAGGCCCACCGCCAGGGCGGCCATGCGCCGCGACAGCCCCCAGCCCACCAGGGTCGAGACCATCGGTTCGGCCAGGTTGATCGATGAAGTCCAGGTCGCCAGCAGCAGCAGCAGGAAGAAAAGTCCCAGCCAGAAGGGACCACCGGGCAGCTCGGCGAAGGCCACCGGCAGGGTCACGAATACCAGTCCTGGACCCTCCCCCGGATCCATGCCCTGGGTGAACACCACCGAGAAGATCGCAATACCGGCCAGCAGCGCCACCAGCACATCAAGTACCGCCACCGCGCCGGCGGCGCCAGGCAGGCTCTGGTGGTCGGGCATATAGGCGCCGTAGGCCATCAGCGCGCAGGCCCCCACCGCCAGGGTGAAGAAGGCATGTCCCATGGCGTGCACCAGCACCATCGGCGTCAGCGCCGAGAAATCCGGGGTGAACAGCCAGGCCATGGCCGGACCGAAGCCGTCCATGGTCACGGCGTGGCCGGCCAGCACGATCAGCAGCAGGTAGAGCGCCGGCATCAGCAGGTTATTGAGGCGCTCCAAGCCCTTGGCCACGCCGGCGGCGACCACCACCATGGTCATCACCAGAAACAGCGTATGGTTGAGCGTCATCCGCAGCGGGTCAGCCAGGAAGGCGTCGAAGCCTGCGCCGATCTGCGGCGCACTCTGGCCTGCGAAGCCTCCGCTGAAGGCCTTGACCATAAAGTCGATGGACCAGCCGGACACCACCGAGTAAAACGACAGGATACAGAACACCGTAAAGGCGCCGAACAGCCCCAGCCACTTCCAGTGGCTCGAGGTGCCGCGCTGACGCGCAAGCTCAGCGAGCGACTGCATCGGGCTGCGCCGACCGGCCCGGCCGATCATGATCTCTGCCATCATCACCGGCAGGCCCAGCACCACCACGAAGCCTACATAGAGCAGCAGGAAGGCGGCGCCCCCGTTCTCCCCGGTGATGTAGGGGAAGCGCCAGATATTGCCAAGACCGACGGCGGCCCCGGTCACGGCCAGGATAAAGGCGCGGCGCGAACTCCAGCGTTCCAGCGTTTGGTTCATGGTCTTTCGGTGTCCAGATCGAGAAAAACGAAGGCCGCAAGACTAGCACATTGAAACCGCCGGCAGTCGCCCGCATTTACTGAACCATTGTCGAATTCCCGAGAGGTGCCCATGTCCCGCAATCCGCTGCTAGAACGCCACACCCTGCCGCCCTTCGGCGAAATTCGCCCGGAGCACGTCGCCCCTGCGGTGGAAGCACTGCTCGAGGAGCTGCGCGAAGGCGTCGAGAAGCTGGTGGCCGAAGCCGAGCGCGACACCCCCAGCTGGGACAGCCTGGCGGCGCCGCTGGAAGAGATGAGCGATCGCCTGGCCCAGGCCTGGTCGCCGGTATCGCACCTCAACTCGACCATGAGCACACCGGAGCTGCGCGAGGCCCACGACGGCTGCCTCGAGAAGCTCTCCGCCTACAGCACCTGGATCGGCCAGCACGAAGGCCTGTTCCGCGCCTGGCAGGCGCTCAAGGACAGCCCGGCCTTCGCCGAGCTCGACGAGGCTCGCCAGCGCTCGGTGGACAACGCCCTGCGTGACTTCCGCCTGGCCGGCGTCGACCTGCCGGCAGACAAGAAACAGCGCTCGGCGGAAATCCGCACGCGCCTGTCGAGTCTGTCGAGCACCTTCTCCAACCAGCTGCTTGACGCGACCCAGGCCTGGGCGCTGGAACTCGACGATGACAGCCGTCTGGCCGGCCTGCCCCAGAGCGCCCTGGACACCCTGGCGGCCAACGCCGAGGCCAAGGGCAACAAGGGCTATCGCATCACCCTGGACTTCCCCAGCTTCTTCCCGGTGCTGAGCTACGCCGAAGACCGCGAACTGCGCCGTGAGGTCTACACCGCCTTCGTCACCCGGGCCTCCGAGAAGGGCCCCAACGCAGGCGAGTACGACAACGCCCCGATCATGGAAGAGACCCTGGCGCTGCGCCGCGAGATGGCCGAGCTGCTGGGCTTCTCCAGCTACGCCGACTACTCGCTGGCGACCAAGATGGCCGACAGCCCCAGCGAGGTCATCGGCTTCCTAGACGACCTGGCCAGACGGGCCCTGCCCCAGGGCCAACAGGAATTCAGCGAGCTCGAGGCCTTTGCCCGTGACGAGCTGGGGCTCGAGGAACTCGCCCCCTGGGATGTGGGCTACGCCAGCGAGAAACTGCGCGAGGCCCGCTACGCCATCTCCCAGGAGCAGCTGCGCCCCTACTTCCCTGCGCCCAAGGCGGTCGCCGGGCTGTTCAGCGTGGTCGAGCGCCTCTACGGCGTGCAGGTCGAGCAGGATCCCGACGCCCCCAGCTACCACGAGGACGTCAGCTTCTACCGGGTGCTCGAGAACGGCCAGCCCATCGCCGGCTTCTATCTCGATCTCTACGCCCGGGAAGGCAAGCGCGGCGGCGCCTGGATGGACGAGTGCCGGGTGCGTCGTCTTCATGGCGTCGAGCTGCAGCTGCCGGTGGCCTACCTGACCTGCAACTTCACCCGCCCGGTGGGCGACAAGCCGGCGCTGTTGACCCACGACGAGGTCACCACCCTGTTCCACGAGTTCGGCCACGGCCTGCACCATATGCTCACCCGCCAGGAGGTGGCCGACGTCTCGGGCATCAACGGGGTGGCCTGGGACGCGGTGGAATTGCCGAGCCAGTTCATGGAGAACTTCTGCTGGGAGCGTGAAGGACTGGACCTGATCTCCGGCCACGTCGACACCGGCGAGCCGCTGCCCGACGAGCTGTTCGACAAGCTCACCGCAGCCAAGAACTTCCAGTCCGCCATGGGCATGCTGCGCCAAGTCGAGCTGTCGCTGTTCGACTTCCGCCTGCACCTGGAGCCGGCCGCGCCGTCTGCCGCCGACATCCAGGCGCTGCTGGACGATGTCCGCGCCAAGGTCTCGGTGGTACCGCGAGTCGAATTCAACCGCTTCCAGAACAGCTTCGGCCACATCTTCGCCGGCGGCTATGCCGCGGGCTACTACAGCTACAAGTGGGCCGAGGTGCTGTCCGCCGACGCCTGGAGTGCCTTCGAGGAGGCCGGCACCTTCGACGCCGAGACCGGCACTCGCTTCCGCCGCGAGATCCTCGAGCAAGGCGGTGCCAGGGATGCCGCCGAACTGTTCAAGGCCTTCCGCGGCCGCGAGCCGAGCATCGAACCGCTGCTGCGCCACAGCGGCATCCGCGCCGCCTGACCACCCGTCTCGTCGACGCCCCCGCCGCCAGCGGGGGCGTTGCCATTTGTGGAGACCGACATGACCGTCAAGAAACGCTTTATCGCCGGCGTCGTCTGCCCCCGCTGCGCCGCCATGGACCGTATCCGCGCCTGGGAGCAGAACGGCGTGCGCTACCGTGAGTGCGTCAGCTGCGACTTCTTCGAACAGCTACCGATCGAGGACGACGTGGTCGAAGAGCTCGCCACCCGGGTCAACCAGGACTCCGAAGCCCCCGCCACTGAAGAGATCCAGCCGGTTCGCATTCTCGACCCCGGCAAACGCCACTGATCCAGCACGCGACGCTTTTACGCCCAAGGGTGTGCGGATATCCGCACACTCTAATTCGGCAAACGTGCGAAACTTCGGACAAAGACCTTGACGACATTTTCGACCAATGTCTAAAGCGCCTTTTATAACCAACTGATTTACAGATAAATCCTTGGGTCGGGCACACCCCTTGCGATACCTCTTGCGTTGACCGACGTCCGGTCAGGCTCGGTCTTGGCGTCTAGGCTTGAGACCGCAGCACGATAACCACAACGTCCATCGCATTGGGAGACATTGCATGAGCACCTCTACCCGGCTCCTCACCGGCGTCCTCGCCACCACCTTCGCCGGCACCCTGCTGGTGTCCGCTGCCGCCCAGGCAGACCGTGAAGACTGGCCCGAAAGCTTCACCGTGGGCACCGCGAGCCAGGGCGGCACCTACTTCGTCTACGGCTCCGGCTGGGCCAACCTGGTCGCCGACCAGCTCGGTCTATCCGGCGGCGGCGAAGTCACCGGTGGTCCGACCCAGAACCTGGCGCTGGTGCACGGCGGCGACGTGGCCTTCGGCCTGACCACCATGGGTCCCGCCTCCGACGCGGTGAACGGCAAGAGCCCGCTGGCCCCCGGCGTGAAGATGGACAACGTCTGCGCCATGTTCCCGATGTACGAGACCCCGTTCTCCATCACCGCCCTGTCCGACAGCGGCATCACCTCGATCTCCGAGATTCCCGACGGCGCTCGTATCGGCTTCGGCCCGGCAGCCTCCACCTCCGACACCTACTTCCCGGCCATCCTCGAAGAGCTGGGCGTCAACTTCGATCGCCGCAACGGCGGCTGGTCTGACCTGGGCGGGCAGCTGCAGGACGGCCTGCTCGACGTGATCGCCTTCGCCGCCGGCATTCCGATCCCCGCGGTCAGCCAGCTCGAGGTGCAGACCGACGTCAACATCGTCGAATTCACCGAGGAAGAGCAGCAGCAGGTCCTCGACAAGTTCCCGGTCTCGGCCTTCCAGATCCCGGCCAGCACCTACACCACCCTCGAGGAAGACGCCCGTGCGGTGTCCATGTGGAACTTCGCCATCGCCGGCTGTGACCTGCCCGAGGACTTCGTCTACGAGGTCACCAAGCTGACCATGGAAAACAACGACAAGATGCTCGACGTGCACCGCAGTGCCGCGACCACCATTCCCGAGAACATTCAGTACAACACCGTGCTGCCGTTCCACCCCGGCGCCGCGCGCTGGTACGAGGAAAACGGCTACGAGATCGATCCGTCCATGATCAAGCAGTAATCAGGATCACCCGCCCGCGGCCAGTCCGCGGGCGGGCACCCGGCCGGTCGTCCGTTTCTCAAGGTATCGTTCCATGACCCACACCCCAGATTCTCCCCGCGACGAGGATGCGGCCGACGCTTCGGTCGAACCCATCGTCGCCTCGGGCGTCGACGACGAAGCCGTCGAACCCAATCGCCGTGTCTTCCAGGGCGGCAAGTGGTGGCTGTTCGGCGTGCTCGCCGTGGCCTACACCGTCTTTCATCTGGTCTCGCTCAATATCTACCCCATCGAGACCTGGTCGTTTCGCATCATCCATATCGCCGGCGCGCTGATCCTCGGCTTCGGCCTCTACACCGGCTCGCGCTTCGTCGAGGACGGCCAGGACGGTGCGCCGCGCTGGGCCAGCGTGATCGCCCTGGCGTTGCTGCTGCCCGCAGGCTACGCCCTGATCCAGGTGGTGCTGATGCAGCAGACCATGGCCGGCGGCGCCATGCGCATCGAGCCGGCCATCGAAAACTGGCACTACGGCGCACCGCTGATCCTCGCCACCGTCGGCGCCATTGCGCTTTCCTGGTTTCCCCGTCAGGCCCGCCACCAGTTGCTGCTGGCCGACGTCGTGTTGATGGTCTGCGCCGCCGCCGTGGCCGGCTACCTGCTGGTGGTCTTCAACAGTCCGCTGCGCGCCTCCACCGGCACCTCCTTCGCGCCCATGGGCATCAGCTGGGCCGCCATCTCCGGCTCGCTGCTGATCCTCGAGCTGACCCGCCGCGTCGCCGGTCTGGCGCTGGTGGTGATCTCCGCCATCTTCCTGGCCTACGTCTTCATGGGCCCCTGGCTGCCGGGCTTCCTCGGCTACCCGGGACTGTCGCTGGGGCGCTTCTTCAGCCAGGTCTACACCGACGCCGGCATCCTCGGCCCGACCACGGCGGTGTCCTCCACCTATATCATCCTGTTCATCATCTTCGCGGCCTTCCTGCAGGCCTCCAAGGTCGGTGACTACTTCGTCAACTTCGCCTTCGCCGGCGCCGGTCGCGCCCGTGGCGGCCCCGCCAAGGTCTCGATCTTCGCCTCCGGCCTGATGGGCATGATCAACGGCACCAGCGCCGGTAACGTCGTGTCCACCGGCTCGCTCACCATCCCGCTGATGAAGAAGGTCGGCTATCCGGCCAGAAGCGCAGGCGCCATCGAGGCGGCCGCCTCCACCGGTGGCCAGATCATGCCGCCGATCATGGGTGCCGGCGCCTTCATCATGGCCGAGATCACCGGTATTCCTTATACCGAGATCGCGGTGGCCGCCTTGATCCCGGCGATCCTGTACTTCGCCTCTGTCTACTTCATGGTCGACTTCGAGGCGGCCCGCAAGGGCATGCGCGGCATGCGCAAGGAAGAGATTCCGCAGTTCTCCAAGCTGATCAAGCAGGTCTACCTGTTCGCCCCGATCATCATCCTGATCACAGCGCTGTTCATGGGTTACTCGGTGATCCGCGCCGGCACGCTGGCGACCGCCTCCGCCGCGGTGGTGAGCTGGCTGTCACCCCACAAGATGGGCATTCGCTCCATCCTGCGGGCCCTCAGCCTGGCTGGCACCATGTCGATCCAGATCATCGCGGTATGTGCCTGTGCCGGCCTGATCGTCGGCGTCATCGCCCTGACCGGCGTCGGCGCGCGCTTCTCGTCGCTGCTGCTGGGCCTGGCCGGTGTCAGCCAGCTGCTGGCGCTGTTCTTCGCCATGTGCATCTCGATCCTCTTGGGCATGGGCATGCCCACCACCGCCGCCTACGCGGTAGCCGCCTCGGTGGTCGCCCCAGGCCTGATCGACATCGGCATCCAGCCGCTGGTGGCGCACTTCTTCGTGTTCTACTTCGCGGTGGTCTCGGCGATCACCCCGCCGGTGGCGCTGGCCTCCTACGCGGCGGCGGGTATCTCCGGCGACAACGCCATGGGCACCTCGGTGGCCTCGTTCAAGATCGGCCTGGCAGCCTTCATCGTGCCGTTCATGTTCTTCTACAGCCCGGCCATGCTGATGGAAGGCGACTGGCCCCAGATCCTGAGGGTCGGCACCACCGCCACCATCGGCATCGTGCTGCTGGCGGCCACCGTCCAGGCCTGGTTCTTCGGACCGGTGAAGGCCTGGCAGCGGCTGGTGATGCTGATCGGCGCCCTGTGCCTGATCTACGGTGGCATCGTCACCGACCTGGCAGGGCTGGCCATCGCCATCGGCCTGTTCGTGATGCAGCGCGCCAGCGGAGGCGGCACCCGCAGCGCCACCGCAGGCTGAACCCCGCCCCCCTTTAACCCCGCACCTTGAGCCCCGCCCTCTGGCCCCGCCCCATGGCGGGGCTTTTTCGTGCCTGGGACTCCCCTCATGACGACGGCCGCCCGCCGTTAGCCTGCGCCCAACCGCCAGGCTTCTTCGTTTCTCTACCCTCCCCCAGAACGACGACGGCCCCGCACAGGGCGGGGCCGACGTTCTTGTTGTTGTGGTCGCGACTGGCTAGCGCGACCCGTCCAGCGTTGTTGTTGGTGTCATGAGCGGCCGGTGATGTTGTCGACGATCTTCAGCGTCGGCTCGGCCTGGTTGAGGGTGTAGAAGTGCAGTCCCGGGGCGCCGCCGTCGAGCAGGCGCTGGGCCAGGCGCGAGATCACCTCTTCGCCGAAGTCGGCGATGGCGGCGCTGTCATCACCGTACGCCTCGAGCTGCTTGCGAATCCAGCGCGGGATCTCGGCACCGCAGGCGTCGGAGAAGCGCGCCAGCTTGGAGTAGTTGGTGATTGGCATGATGCCGGGGATGATCGGTGCTTCCACGCCAAGCTGGCGGGCCCGCTCGACGAAGTGGAAGTAGGCGTCGGCGGTGAAGAAGTACTGGGTGATCGCCAGATTGGCACCGGCATTCATCTTGCGGGCAAAGTTCTGCAGATCCGACTCGAAGCTCGCCGCCTGGGGGTGAGACTCCGGATAGGCCGCCACCGCAATCTCGAAGTGATCGCCGGTCTCCTCGCGGATGAACTCCACCAGCTCATTGGCGTAGCGCAGCTCGCCGATGCCGCCCATGCCGGAAGGCAGGTCACCGCGCAGGGCCACCAGGCTGTTGATGCCCTGGGCCTTGTAGTCGGTCAGCAGCTCGCGCAGCTGGGCCTTCTCGCTGCCGACGCAGGACAGGTGCGGCGCGGTGGTGATGCCGCACTCGCGCACCGCATTGACGGTGGCAAGGGTGCGATTCTGGGTGGAACCGCCGGCACCGTAGGTGACGGAAAAGAACCGCGGGTTGCGCTCGGCCAAGAGGTCCCGGTTGCGCATCAGCTTCTCCCGCCCGGCGTCGGTATTCGGGGGGAAGAATTCGAAGCTGATGCCCAGCGGGTGCTCTTGTGCGCTCATCTCGGGGTCCTCGTGAAGCGTGTCGGGCTACCGCAAATCGGCGGCCGTAAAGGTGATGGGTGCCATTGTGACGACTCGGCCTCACCCCGACCAATGAAAGTTTCGCGGGTAAACTTCAATTCTCTTCATATAAGAAAGGGGAGACTCATAACCATCTGTTCTAAAAAATGACCTCGGCAGCCGGCCCGGGCTGACACCGGCGCGCCCAGACGGCATGATACGGGGCCTGGCACCCAAGGATGATGAACATGGCCGTCGACCCGACCTCGCTGATGGGCCCCCTGTGGACCCTGCTCGCCTTCGTCGCCCTCGGCGTCCTGTCCGCCAGGCGGCTCAAGGTCGACCCTCGTCCCATCGCCACCCTGCTGATCTACCTGATCGCTCCGCTGACCTTCTTCCGCGCGCTGGTACTGGGCGGTCCGACGCCGGCCTACCTCGCCCTGACCGCCGCCCTGTTCGTGATCGCAAGCCTGGTGGCCATGCTCATCAATCGGCTGGGCAAGCGCTGGCTGGGGGATGAGGAAGGCTCGGTGCTGGCGTTTTCTGCCGGCACCGGCAACACCGGCTACTTTGGTCTGCCGGTGGCGCTGGTGTTGCTGCCCCCCTCCGGCGTCACCCTGTACCTGTTCTGCGCACTCGGTGTCACCCTTTACGAGTTCACCGTCGGCTTCTATCTAAGCGCCCGCGGCCGCTTTACGGTGCGCGACAGCCTGCTCAAGATCGCCAGGCTGCCGCTGATCTACGCCTTTCTGGCGGCGCTGCTGGTGGAAGGGGTCGGCGTGACGGTGCCAGCGGCGGTGACCGATGCCATGTCGGTGTTTCCAGCGACCTACACTCTGCTCGGCATGATGATCATCGGCATGACCCTGGGCCGTGTTTCCGTGCGCTCGCTGGATGGGCGCTTTATCGGCGCCTGCGTGGCGGTGCGTTATGCGCTGTGGCCACTGCTGATGCTCGGCGCCGTCCTGTTGCTCAAGGCCACCACCGGGCTGTCACAGGACATGGCGCTGGCGCTGCTGTTGATCGGGGTGGTGCCCATGGCCGCCAACGTGGTGGTAGTGGCCATGGAGCTTGGCATCGCGCCCGAGAAGGGCGCCCTGGCGGTGTTGATCACCACCCTGGCCGCGCCGCTGGTGATCCCGCTGTACCTGAGCGGGATGCTGGGACTGGTGCAGTGAAGCTGAAAGGCGAAAGTCGCTAGCGCCGAGAGTGACTAACGGGGAAACACGGGCGCGACCAATACCGCCTTGCCGGAAGGCCGCGATCTCAGACGCTCCACGTAGGCTCGGACATTTGGCGCCTCCTCCATCAGCGAGGCGGCGGGCGGCGTGGCCTCCAGATAGTCGAGCATCGGCGCCGCCAGGGCATCGGCCAGGGTGAAGCCATCACCGACGAGAAAGTCCCTCCCCGCCAACTGGTGCTCCAGGATGGCCAGTATCCGTGCCACCTCCGGGGCCGCCTCGCGTACCCGGTCTTCCCTCACCTCGCCATTGGGCCCCTTGGGAAAGACCAGTTCCAGCAGGTAGTGCCGCACGATGGCCTGGTCGGCCTGGGTGGCCAGCGCAGCACACCACTGGTCCACCTGGGCCCGCGTCCAGTCATCCCTGGGTAGCAGGTCGGGCCCATCGAAGGCGCCCTCCAGGTAGCGGCAGATGGCAACGCTCTCGTACAGGCGTCGTTCGCCGTGAATCAGCACGGGGATCTTGTCGAAGGGATTGAGTGCCTTGAACTCCGGTGAATGCAGCTCGACCCGACGCCCCTCAACCTCCATCCCGACACTGTGCTCGATGCCCTTCTCGTGACACACCAGCACCACGCTGCGCACGAAGTTCGAGAACGCGGGACCCACGATATGTACGCTTGCCATGCCAACCTCCTGGTTACCAGACGAAAAACCGCCGGCGCTTACCGATATATACGCCGACGTGTGTGCAAGTCGTGCTCGCTCGTCTTGCAGCATGGCCGCTGACACCATATGTTCAATAACATATTCTGCCATCGGAGACGGCCCATGCCCTGGAGCCGCGAACGCAAGCACGAGACCCGCACCCGCATCCTCGACGCAGCTGCCCGCTGCTTTACCCGAAAAGGCTACGATGCCGTCAGTATCGACGAGGTGATGGCCGCCGCCGGTCTGACCCGGGGCGCCTTCTACGCCCACTTCGACAGCAAGTCGACGCTCTACGCCAATGCTATCCGTCATGCTGCCAGGCGCGGGGCCATCGCGCTCGATCACCTCGAAAGTCGAGAAGCCCGCATCGAGGCCTACTTGAGCCAGTCTCTCGCCAAGGACGAGGCAACCTGCCCACTGGCCTGCCTGGTCAGCGATGTGGCACAGCGCGACGAGCAGGTGCGCACCACCTATACCGCCCTGCTGGAAGGCTTCCTGACGCGCTTTGTCGACACCTCTGACATGGACACCGACACGCGAAAGCGCGCGCTCGGCCAGACGATTGCGATGATCGGCAGTCTGGCCATGGCGCGTACGGTCAATGACCCGCGGCTGGCGGAAGAATTACTGGAGGTTGGCAGAGCACTGGCAAAGGCCAATGCGCTACCCGTCAGTCGGAGCGGCGTTGTCGGCCAGGAAGCCTGAAGAAAACGACTGAGCAAGGCCGGTAAAGCGAACGGATACAACACGAGCGATGGGGGAAGCCTCTCAGGCCCCCGCCAGGGCGCCCTCGGGGCAGGCGCGGGGCATCGAAGGCTCGGCCTCGATCACCTGCCCTTCCCAGTCGATCAGCGCCAGGCTGCCGTCGGGACGCTCGATCAGCGCCGTGCAGTGCTCCACCCAGTCGCCGTCATTGCAGTACAGCACGCCGTCCTGGGCGCGAAATCCGGCCTTGTGAATATGCCCGCCGACGTAGCCATCGAGTCCTTCCCGGGCCGCCTGGTGGATGGCCGCCTGCTCGAACTGTTCGACATAGCGCTGGGCCGCGCCGATGCGCCCCTTGACCGCCGCCGCCAGCGACCAGTAAGGCAGGCCCAGCAGGCTGCGCGCCTTGTTGCACCAGCGATTGAGCGACAGCACAAACTGATGCATGCCATCACCCAGCGCCATCAGCCAGGGAGCCAGGCGCACATGGGTATCGAACTCGTCGCCGTGGCTCACCAGCAGACGGCGACCATCGGCGGTCTCGTGGATCGCCCGGCGCTCGATGCGCACCCGGTGCATACGGATGCCACACAGCTGACGCAAGGCCGCGTCGTGGTTGCCGGGGATGTAGATGATCTCGCAACCGCCCTTGGCCAGGCGCAACAGTCGCCCCACCAGACGCTGCTGCTCCGCCGGCAGTGACGCCCGACGGTGCATGGCGATAAGGTCGATCACATCCCCTACCAGATACAGGCGCTCCGGACGCACGCGGCGCAGCAGCCGCGACAGCAAGGCGGCCTGGCAATCCCGGGTGCCGAGGTGAAGATCGGAAATGAACAGGGTACGAGCGGTCAGTGATGTGGCCATGGGCAGTCTCCTGTGACGCCCACCCAGCCTGTCCTGTCCCGGTGACACTGCCGTGGCGCGACCATGACGAAACGATGACCGGTGCCGTCCCCTGCCCCGCTATTCCCCAGGCTCGCCCCAGGCTGACTACCCAGCCCTGATTCCCTGCCCCCTATCAAGGCTGGCGGGGCTCACAGCCCCCTATCCGGCAAGCCTCAGTAACGATAGTGGTCGGGCTTGTATGGCCCCTCCACCGGCACTCCGACGTACTCCGACTGGGCCTCGGTCAGCTGGGTGATCACGCCGCCAAAGCCCTCCACCATGTAGCGTGCCACCTCCTCGTCGAGATGGCGTGGCAGCACCGTGACATCGATCATGCCGTCGCGCTCGTCGGGGCCCAGCTCGGCGAAACGCCGGGCGTACAGGTGCATCTGTGCCAGCACCTGATTGGCGAAGGAGCCGTCCATCACCCGCGAGGGGTGGCCGGTGGCGTTGCCCAGGTTGACCAGACGCCCCTCGGCCAGCAGGTAGATCACATTGCGGCTGTCGGGATCGTACGTCTGCCCCGGCCCGGCGTCACGGTAGATCTTGTGCACCTGGGGCTTGACCTCCTCCCAGAGCCATTGCTTGCGCATGTAGGCGGTATCGATCTCGCTGTCGAAGTGGCCGATATTGCAGACCACCGCGCCATTCTTGAGAGCGCCCAGCATGGCGGCGTCACAGGCGCCGATATTGCCGGTGCAGGTCACCACCAGGTCGGTCTTGCCGAGCAGTTCGAGATCGAGACTGTCGACGCCACGATTGACACCGCCACGATAGGGGGAAACCACCTCGAAGCCATCCATGTAGGCCTGCATGGCACAGATCGGGTCGATCTCGGCGACCCGCACGATCATGCCTTCCTGGCGCAGCGAGGCCGCCGACCCCTTGCCCACGTCCCCATAGCCCATCACCAATGCCTGCTTGCCCGCCAGCAGGTGATCCAGCCCACGCTTGATGGCGTCATTCAAACTGTGACGGCAGCCGTACTTGTTGTCATTCTTCGACTTGGTGACGGCGTCGTTGACGTTGATGGCCGGCACTTTCAAGGTGCCTGCCCTGAGCATCTCGAGCAGTCGATGGACACCGGTGGTGGTCTCTTCACTGATGCCGTGGATGGCGTCAAGCTTGTCCGGATGTCGCTCGTGCAACAGCAGCGTCAGGTCACCGCCATCATCCAGCACCAGATTGGGGGTCCAGCCGTCGGCGCCATCCACCGTCTGCTCGATACACCACCAGAACTCGTCCTCGCTCTCGCCCTTCCAGGCAAATACCGGGACGCCTGCTGCGGCGATGGCCGCGGCGGCGTGGTCCTGGGTGGAAAAGATGTTGCAGGACGACCAGCGTACGCTCGCACCAAGGTCGACCAGGGTCTCGATCAGCACCGCGGTCTGAATCGTCATATGGATACAGCCGGCGATACGTGCGCCCTTGAGCGGCTGGACCTCACGGTACCGGGCTCTGAGGGACATCAAGGCCGGCATCTCGCTTTCGGCGATGCGAATCTCGCGGCGCCCCCAGTCGGCCAGGCCGATATCGGCGACCCGGTAGTCATCCTGACGCTGAGCCCACTGCGCCCTTTGCGAAGCCTCGGTCGGAGTCATGCTCGCCTCCTGCTGGTTATCCAGCCTTCACTATAGGAGTCACTATGGCGGACTCGCCAACCAGGGCGCTGCGTCGATCTCTAGCCGGGCGCCAGCATCACTTTTCAGTCGAGTCGCTGAGGGAGAAGCTGGTGCGCGGTGTGAGGGACTAGCTGGAGGGCGGTTCGAAGGGCTATGAGAAGGGCTATGAGAAGGGCTAGCTGAGCCCGGCGTGGCAATCGAACGTGTCGCGTCATCGTCGAAGGCCCCGACGAAGCCAGCAATACCGGCGTCGGCCAGTTGCCGCGCCAGGGCGACGACCTCGGGATGCGAAAGAAACGCTCGCCAGCGCCTGGCGCCAACATCACCGACGCCGGGGCGGCGGCGCCAGCCGGCTGCGTCCAACGCCGACAGCGTGCGCCAGGAGTCGTGCTCGGAGATACCCCCGGCCGCGGGCGCTCCCAGGGCCCTTAGCCACCGCGAGAAGCTGCGATGACTGGTCTCGGAGAAGGCAACACCAAGACGCTCTGCGGTGACCTTGCCGATGCCGCTTGCCTGGGCCAGTCGCTCTGGCGACAGTTCCCGCCAGTCCAGCAACCCCGCCACCAGGCCGGCGTCCACCAGCGCCTTCCAGGTGCCTTCCCCGACGCCGTCGAGATCCAGCGCCGATGAATCACTGAGCCAGGCCAGGCGAGCCAGAAACTGCTGCCGACACTCCGGGGTCGGGTGCCAGCAACTCAGCAGGTGAAAGTCCGATTCCGCGGGAACCTCGAGGTCAGGCCTCTCGGCTGCGCGCCAGGCCACCCCCTTTAGCTGAGGGATGATCAGCCCGGCCAACTCGATGATCACCTGATCGCCGGGCCGCAGATCCCACTCACGCCAGCGTGACAGGCTCCCCAGGCTGACCTGGCTCAGCCTGCGTCCATCCACCTCCACCGGCACAAGCCGGGCCACCGGGGTGATGCGACCGCTGCGACCAATGCGGAACGCTATGTCGGCTACCTCCGCCAGGGCCTCTCGCGGAGGATACTTCCAGGCCAGTGCCCAGTGCGGCGGCTCGGCCTGCCAGGTCACACCGTCGGGCCTGCGCCCACGCCGTAGTACCACGCCATCGGTGGCGAAGGGCAGCGGCGAGCGATACCAGCGCTCGCGCCAGGCGGCGGCGTCCTCCTGGGATTCAACAGGGTGGGTGTATCGCGATATTTGACCCAGGCCCAGGTGCTCGAGCCCTGACAGTCGATCCTCGAGCCCCCGCGGCCCCATCGGCCAGGACCAGACGAACAGACCGATACGCTGGCCCAGCGCAGGGGACAACTCATCGCGGGCAAGCCAGCCGGCCACATGGGAGCGTGCCCCTGCCCCGCCATCCCGTTGCTGGACATGATCTTCAAGGCGCTCATACAGCTCACCCTGAAACACCAGACCATCGCCGTCGGCAAGCGACTGCCAATCACCTGCCAGGCGCTGGGGAATCGACGGGATGACCGCGGCATGGCGTGTCCAGTCCTGGCCGGTCCGCCCGTCCCCACGACTGTACACGCCCGCCAGGCGGCCTCCGTGATAGACAAGACTGACCGCCACACCATCCACCTTGGGCTGAATCCAGACATCGGTAGCGCGGTCGGCCGGTGCCGCAGGCGGCGAGCCTGGACCTTCAGTCACCAGCCAACGCTTCACCTCGGCGGCGCCCTGCGCCTTGCGAAGCCCGGTATGCGCCACAGGGTGGCGCTGCCAAGGGGTGGCACTATCCACTGTCGGCGCGGAAGACCTATCCTTGAAGTCCGCCACCTCGAGCTCGGGAAAACAGCGCTGGAGTTCGCGCCACCGACGTTCGGTCTGGTCGAACACATCATCGCTGACCGGCGAGCTGCCGTCCTTGCGGTAGGCCTGCTCCCACTGCCGCAGGTGGCTGGTCAACTCGGTGATGCGACTGGACGCCATGCTCGCCGTCCAGTCAGGACAGCTGGCGTTGGCCCACGAAGGCAGGACCAGCGACACCACGAACAGCAGGCATCGCCAGCTGGCTGAGGAACGGTGAGACGAGAGGATGGTGCTTTTCTGACAAGATACGAAACTCTGACAGGAGACGAGACGCCCGGCCATCTGGCCCTCCTTGGTCACGACCGAAGGTCACCATCGCAGACCACGACCTGACATGACGGCCGAACGCCTCGGCCGAACGCCTCGACCGATCGGCACGTTCGAACGGCGTGATCAGACGGCATACCTGAACGGCGCGGCTGTACGGAGAGCCCGTATGCTGAGGTGCTACTGGCGACGCTTTCTCAGATGGCGATCGGTACGTCGTACCGACCACCATGTCAGCACCAGCAACGGCGAGGTGATGGCGACGCCGAGCAGCACCTGTTGACCGATGCTCATAATCGAATATCTCCCAAGGGTTCGCTCTCGAACATCGTTGCATCATGCCCCAGGCACGAAAGGCGCTGCGTCGACAGCACAAAGGCGGGCACGCTCAGTGCAATGACGATGACGGCGGTCAAGAGTCCCTGGTGCTGAAGCAGAATCATCATGATGGCGGCGGCAGTCACCAGGAACGTTGCCAGTGCGGCGGTAGCCTCCAGCGCCAGCTTGGTCATGAATAGCTCACGATACTGGAGATAATCATCGTCACCTTCCGGCGATACCACGTCATGGGAGTATCGCCCTCCAGCCTCGGTGGTCCCGTCATCGCCAGCCCCCTTGCGCGACGGCGACTCCTTGCGCCAGAGTTCCTGCTGTGACGCCAGCCTGGTTCGCGAGCAGGTCGGGTCCGCGTGAAGACGCTGAAAGTGCCCCTGATGATGGCGCTGATAGAAGTGATAGTGGTGCCTTGCTTCGCCCATCTTCTGATCCCCCTGTCGTTGCTACCGTCTTGGCGCAGCGCTCATGTCCCTGATCCTGTCTCACCCGCACATCGGCTCTTCTTCGTGCCGCCCGGGGCACCAGCCAGTATTCCTGTCACGGGCGCTATGGCCTCTTTCCATCGTGCCGACCACACCATCGTGCCGGCCACACTTCAATCGCGGCCAAGACATGTGCTTCCACGAACCGCCTTCTGTCCAGCGCCCCAAATGCCAAGGACATGGATATATACCGACGTCCAACTCACACAGGCCATATATGCCTGTCGCCGAAAGCGCCTCTTTCCTGACATCTTTCAGGCGGCTCGCCGGCGTTTTTTATCGCTAATCATTCTCACGTTCTGGCCGCCTTCCAACCGATTTTTTCCAGCCGCTGCCTAACCAATTCACAGCCACTTAGTGACCGCTTTCTCACCGCTTTTCCGGCGACGTGGGCGTCACTTTCCCGTTCAGGCCACTTGGCCGCCGATGGTTCTTGAACAGCGGTTTCCCGACAGCGGTTTCTCGACAGTGGTTTCTCGACAACGATCTGGCGATGGACAACGACACATCGAACCTTTGACTACCGAGAACCAACGACCATCACTGGCTGCCTGACAGATGATGACGCGCTGATGCGATACCGCGCTGCCGACTAAGCGGCATCTGCATCCTGTCTCCATCTAATATTAGATTAGCCGTGAGCCAAAGGCTTCTCCGCCCGCATGCGCGGATATGAAAAGGAATGAGATGATGTCGCCGTTTGACGCATAACCCGGCGACAAAGAGGTAGGCAAAGACGCACAATCACCACCAGGTCACCAGAAGACTTGCGACCGCTCTGCCAACGTCTCTTCGCACATTCGCGGCCCCCCCGCCGCCACAATGCGACAAGGCCCGCCTGGCGAACCAGGCGGGCCTTGTCATGTCGGCAGGCGCGGACACCGTGCCGATACTGTCGGATGAGGGCTCAGATACCGGCGGCGGCGCGCAGAGCGTCGGCCCGGTCGACCTTCTCCCACGGGAAGGCGGTAAAAGTCTCGGTGTGGATCTCGCCTTCGGTATCGGTCCAGCTATAGCTGGTCTCGAAGGGCTCACGGCCAAAGTGACCGTAGGCTGCGGTCAGCTGATACATGGGATGCAGCAGATCCAGCATGCGAGTAATGGCATTGGGGCGCAGGTCGAAGTGATCGCGCACCAGCTCGACGATACGTTCGTCATCGATACGACCGGTGCCGAAGGTGTTGATCGACACCGAGGTCGGCTCGGCGACACCGATGGCGTAGGACACCTGGATCTCGCAACGCTCGGCCAGTCCCGCCGCTACCACGTTCTTGGCCACGTAGCGGCCGGCGTAGGCGGCGCTGCGGTCGACCTTGGACGGGTCCTTGCCGGAGAAGGCACCACCACCATGTCGCGCCATGCCGCCGTAGGTGTCGACGATGATCTTGCGCCCGGTCAGGCCACAGTCACCCACCGGGCCGCCGATGACGAACTTGCCGGTCGGGTTGATGTGATAACGCGTGCTGTCGGACAGCCACTCCGCCGGCAGTACCTGCTCGATGATCTCGCGCTGGACCATCTGGCGCAGCTGCTCCTGGTCGATGTCCGGATCATGCTGGGTGGACAGCACCACGGCATCGACCGCGCAGGGCTTGCCGGCATCGTCGTAACGGAAGGTCAGCTGGCTCTTGGCATCGGGACGCAGCCAGGGCAGCAGGCCACGCTTACGCAGCTCGGCCTGGCGCTCCACCAGCCGATGGCTGTAGTGGATCGGCGCCGGCATGTAAGAGTCGGTTTCGTTGGTGGCATAGCCGAACATCAGGCCCTGATCACCGGCGCCCTGATCCTCGGGCTTTTCGCGATCGACGCCCTGGGCGATTTCGACGCTTTGCTTGCCGATCAGGTTGAGCACCCCGCAGGTCTCGCCGTCGAAACCGACGTCGGAGGAGGTATAGCCGATATCCATGATCACCTTGCGCACCAGCTCCTCGAGATCCACCCAGGCGGAGGTGGTGATCTCGCCGGCCACGATGGCGACACCGGTCTTGACCAGGGTCTCGCAGGCCACACGGGCATTCTTGTCCCGCGCGATCAGGGCATCGAGCACGGCATCGGAAATCTGATCGGCAATCTTGTCCGGGTGTCCTTCGGACACGGACTCGGAGGTAAACAGGGAGTATTCGCTCATGGCGTCCTCGACCCTCTGTAGGATAATCGGCAGGCGGGCCTGGCAAGATGGAAACGGGAGCGACCGTGATCGACGATCGCACTATGCAGATTCCGCGTGGACCTGGCGGGACGAAATTCTACACGCTCGACCGTCCGGTTCCTAGCGACAGGCCGGGCCATGGCAGACCCTGCCAGGCATGGATCAAGTCCCCGGCATTTGATGGATCTGTCATTTCCGGCGACAATATGTCCCCGATCGATCCGCGCCGCCCCTCCCGCCCTCGTTGTCCACAGGCACGACAGGCGGCGCCTATCCTTGACGCCGCTGCGCCGCCCCCACCGGGCAGGCCAACGTCAGATTGCCACTTTGCCCCAGGCGAGGAGCCCTCAATGCCGTCCCGTTTCGAACTGGCCAACGCCATTCGCGCCCTTTCCATGGATGCCGTCCAGAAGGCCAACTCCGGCCACCCCGGAGCCCCGATGGGTATGGCCGATATCGCCGAGGTGCTGTGGAACGACTACCTCGTTCACAACCCTGACGATCCCAAGTGGGCCGATCGCGACCGTTTCGTGCTGTCCAACGGCCACGGCTCCATGCTGCTGTACTCCCTGCTGCACCTGTCAGGCTACGACCTGGGTCTGGAAGAACTGCAGAACTTCCGCCAGCTCCACGCAAAGACCGCTGGTCACCCCGAGTACGGCTACGCTCCCGGCGTCGAGACCACCACCGGCCCCCTCGGCCAGGGCCTGGCCAACGCCGTCGGCATGGCCATGGCAGAGCGCACCCTGGCGGGTCAGTTCAACCGCCCGGGCCACGAGATCGTCGACCACTACACCTACTGCTTCCTCGGCGACGGCTGCCTGATGGAAGGCATCTCCCATGAGGTCGCCTCGCTTGCCGGCACCCACCAGCTCGGCAAGCTGATCGCCTTCTACGATGACAACGGCATCTCCATCGACGGCGAGGTCGAAGGCTGGTTCACCGACGATACCGCCAAGCGCTTCGAAGCCTACGGCTGGCACGTGGTACCGGCGGTGGACGGGCACAAGCCCGAGGAGATCAAGGCCGCCATCGAGATGGCCCGCACCCAGCAGGATCGCCCGACCCTGATCATCTGCAAGACCGTCATCGGCTTCGGCGCCCCCAACAAGCAGGGCAAGGAAGAATGCCACGGCGCGGCACTCGGCGAAGAGGAAGTCGCAGCGGCGCGCAAGCAACTCGACTGGCCCCACGCGCCCTTCCATATCCCCGAGGATATCTACCAGGGCTGGGACGCCTGCGAGCGTGGCCAGAAGCACCAGGCCGACTGGCAGGCTCGCTTCGAGCGCTACCAGCAGGAGCACCCGGAGCTGGCCCGCGAATTCCTGCGTCGCCAGAAGGGTGAATTGCCGAGCGAGCTCAACAGCGAAGCGCTGGTCGAGGCCGCCCAGCAGAAGGGCGAGTCCGTGGCCTCGCGCAAGGCCTCGCTGAACTGCCTCAACGAGCTCGGCCCGCAGCTGCCGGAGCTGCTGGGTGGCAGCGCCGACCTGGCGCCTTCCAACCTGACCTTCTGGAAGGGTGCCGAGGCCATCAGCGCCGAAGCAGCCGGCGGCAACTACCTGCACTACGGGGTACGCGAGTTCGGCATGGGCGCCATCATGAACGGTATCGCCCTGCACGGCGGCTTCGTGCCCTACGGCGCCACCTTCCTGATCTTCATGGAGTACATGCGCAACGCCGTGCGCATGGCGGCGCTGATGAACCAGCGCGCCATCTTCGTCTACACCCACGACTCCATCGGTCTGGGCGAGGACGGCCCGACCCACCAGCCGATCGAGCAGCTGACCAGTCTGCGTACCACCCCGAACCTGTGCACCTGGCGCCCCTGCGATGCGGTCGAGACCGCTGCCGCCTGGGCCCACGCGGTCAAGCGCAGCGCCGGCCCCACCGCGCTGGTACTGTCCCGTCAGGGCCTGCCCCACCAAGAGCGCAACAAGAGCCAGCTGGCCAACATCCAGCGTGGTGGCTACGTACTCAAGGACAGCGAAGGCACCCCTGAGCTGATCCTGATCGCCACCGGCTCCGAGGTGACACTGGCCATGCAGGCCGCCGAATCCCTGGAAGCCGAAGGCAAGCAGGTGCGCGTGGTATCGATGCCGGCCACCGACGTCTTCGACAGCCAGGACGCCGACTACCGTGAGTCCGTCCTGCCGCGCAGTGTTCGCGCCCGTCTGGCCATCGAGGCAGGCCATCGCGACTACTGGAGCAAGTACGTGGGCCTCGACGGTGACACCATCGGCATGTCCAGCTTTGGCGAGTCGGCCCCGGCGGGCGACCTGTTCAAGCACTTCGGCTTCACCGTGGACAACCTGGTGGAACGCGCCAAGGCGCTGCTGGGTTAAGTCCAGCGCGGGCCGGCACGCCCGGCCTGTTGCGACCGAAAGCGTGACCAGCAGAAACGAGCAGGGGCACGGCTTACGCCGTGCCCCTGCTGTATCTAGCGACCTTGATGGTCGGCCTAGGCGGCCTGATCCTCTATCCTGCGCGGTTGTTGAGGCAGGCTTGGATCAGGCGATGGTGACATCCGGCGCCAGATAGACGTCCTGAATGGCGTTGAGCAGGCTTACCCCGTCACGCATCGGCTTCTGGAAGGCCTTGCGACCGGAGATCAGGCCCATGCCACCGGCCCGCTTGTTGATCACCGCGGTACGCACCGCCTGGGTCAGATCGCCTTCTCCGGTGGAGGCACCGCCGGAGTTGATCAGCCCGGCACGCCCCATGTAGGCGTTGGCCACCTGATAGCGGGCCAGATCGATCGGGTGATCGCTGGTCAACTCGCTGTAGACCTTCTCGTGGGTGTTGCCGAAGCCGATGGTGCGATAGCCATCGTTGTTCTCGGGCAGCTTCTGCTTGACGATGTCCGCCTTGAGCGTCGCCGCCAGGTGGACCGCCTGACTGGTGAGGTCGGAGGCCACGTGATAGTCGGTGCCCTCATGCTTGAAGGCCGGGTTACGCAGATAGGCCCACAGCACCGTCACCATGCCCAACTCGTGGGCGCGCTCGAAGGCCGCGCTGATCTCTTCGATCTGGCGACGGCTCTCGGGGGAACCGAAGTAGATGGTCGCACCCACGGCGACGCACCCCATGTCGAAGGCCTGGTCGACCTCGGCGAACAGGGTCTGATCGTAGATCGCCGGATAGGTCAGCGTCTCGTTGTGGTTCAACTTGAGCATCATCGGGATGCGGTGGGCATAGCGGCGCGCCACCGACGACAGGCCACCCAGGGTAGAAGCCACGGCGTTGCAGCCGCCCTCGATCGCCAGCTCCACAATGTTGGCCGGATCGAAGTAGATCGGGTTGGGTGCGAAGGAGGCGCCAGCGGAGTGTTCGATCCCCTGATCCACCGGCAGGATGCTGAGGTAACCGGTGCCCCCCAGACGGCCATGGTTGAACATCGTCTGCATGCTGCGCAGCACCGCCGGCGAGCGGTCGGAGTCCATCATCACCCGGTCGACGAAGTCCGATCCCGGCAGGTGGAGTTGCTCCTTGGCGATACCGCGACATTCATGAGTCAAAAGGTCCTCTGCCTCGGCACCCAGCCAGCTGGCAATATCACTCATCATCAATCTCCCTGTCATGCCCGACCCAGTCGGGCGGTAGGCGAATAGTCAGTCTACACAGGGTAGCGGATGACGCGCTGCAACGAGAGCCCCTGCTGACCAAGGCACCATGAGTCGGCACAATGGCTCAATTCCCCTGGCCCCGGCCAGTGACAATGACCCAAGAGGATTGCAATGTCCGTGTTACGAGGCTTTTTATGGCTTTCGCTGCTGTGGCTGGTCGGCGACCTGGTGGTCAGCCTGGGTGAACTGCCGCTGTCCCCCGGCGTCGTCGGACTGATGCTATTGACTGGTGTCTTCGTACTACGAGGCCGCATGCACGAAGACGTGGCAGCGGCGGCACAGCCGCTGATCATGCTGCTGGCGATGCTGATCATGCCCGGCGTGGTCGGGGTGTTCTGGGTGCTCGACCAGATCTCGGGGCACTGGCTCGCCGTAGGGCTGGCGCTGACCCTGGGCACCCTGCTGAGCGTTGCCAGCACCCTGTGGCTGATGCGCCGCCTGCTGCCGGCGACGCCCTCCGAGGCGACCACCACCGCCCAAGGAAAGACCTCATGAACCTCGCCGTGGTCGATCACCTCGATACCCCAATGCTGGCCATCGCCCTGTCCATCGGCGCCTACTTGGCCGGCATGGCGCTGTTTCGGCGGCTCGGCTCTCCCGGCTGGTGCCCGCCGGTACTGCTGGCCTCGTTGCTGCTCGCCGCGACGCTCAAGGCGGCCGGCATCGCCTACGTCGACTATCGGCAGGGCGCCCAGTGGCTGATGCTGTTGCTGGGCCCGGCCACGGTGGCCCTGGCGGTACCGCTCTACCAGCAGATGCACCACATACGCGCGTTGTGGCGGCCGCTGCTGGTCTGCCTGCCGGTGTCGACGGTGCTGGCCGCCTGCTATGCGTTGCTAATCGCCTGGGCACTGGGGGCGCCGCCGGAACTGCTGGCCTCGCTGGCACCCAAATCGGTGACCGCTCCCATCGCCATGGGCATCACCGAGCGCCTGGGCGGCTCGGTGCCGATCCTGATGGGGGGATTGTTGATCACCGGCGTCGCGGCCACCGCCTGCGTCAGCCTGTTTGGCCGGCTATTGAAGATCACCGATCAGCGCCTGCTGGGGCTGGCACTGGGCATCAACGGCCACGCCATCGGTACTGTGCGCGCCTTCGAGCTGGGCCCCACCGCCGGTGCCTTCGCTTCTCTCGGCATGACGCTGACCGGGGTGCTGACGGCACTGATGATGCCGCTGGCCTGGCGCCTGGCCGGCATGCTCGGCTGAACCGATTCAGCTTTATTTTTATGCTACCTGCGCGGTTTTATGCCCAGTGTGACGCCGCTGGAGCCGCGACGCGCGGGGCGATTTGAGATAGACTTTCGCGCCTGTGTCCATCCCTCCGTGGAGAGTATCGAGCCCCATGGCCCAGCGTATTGCCATCAATGGCTACGGCCGCATCGGCCAGTGCGTCCTGCGAGCCCTCATCGAACGCAACGACCCCAGCTTCGAGGTGGTGGCGATCAATGAGCTCTCGGGACTCGATACCATTACCTACCTGACTCGCTACGACACCACCCACGGGCGCTTCCCCGGCCGGGTGGAAAGCAGCGACGGCCACCTTATCATCAACGGGCATGCGATCCGGGTGCTGTCCGAAGAGGACCCTGACCTTCTGCCCTGGCGGTCACTCGGCATCGACCTGGTGCTGGAGTGCTCCGGCAGCTTCAAGGATCGCGCCACCGCCGAGCGCCATCTCGCGGCAGGGGCCGGCCGGCTGTTGTTCTCCCAGCCGGCAGAAAGCGACGTCGACGCCACCATCGTCAGCGGCATCAATGACGACGACCTGACGCCCGACGTCCGGGTGGTCTCGGCAGCGTCCTGCACCACCAACTGCCTGGTGCCGATCCTGACCGTGCTCGACGAGGCGCTGGGCATCGAGCACGGTGTGACCACGACCATTCACTCGGCCATGAACGACCAGCCGGTGATCGATGCCTACCACCAGACCGATCTGCGCCTGACCCGCTCGGCGATGCAATCCATCGTGCCGGTGGACACCGGCCTGGCCCGAGGCATCAATCGCCTGATGCCGCACCTGGCGGAGCGCTTCGAGTGCCTCCATGTACGGGTGCCGACGATCAACGTCTCGGCCATGGACATGTCCATCTGCGTCAAGCGCGATACCTCGGCCAGCGAGGTCAATCGACTGCTGCGCGAGGCCAGCGAGTCACGGCTTCCTGACCTGCTGGGGTATACCGAGGAGCCCATGGCGTCCATCGACTTCAACCACGATCCCCGCTCCGGTATCGTAGACGCCACTCAGACGCGGGTGGCCGGTGGCCGCCTGCTCAAGCTGCTTTGCTGGTTCGACAACGAATGGGGCTTCGCCAACCGCATGCTGGACGTGGCCGGGCGCCTCGCCAGCCTTCCCCGGGTTCCCGAGCGATGACACTTCCACTGACCAGCCGTTGCCATTCGCTGTCTCCCTCAGACTTTCCAGACGAGGATCTGCCGACATGAACGTGCGCAAGATGACCGATCTCGACCTCAAGGGTCAGCGGGTACTGATTCGCGAAGACCTCAACGTACCTGTCAAACACGGCCAGGTGACCAGCGATGCCCGTCTGCGCGCCAGCTTGCCGACCATCAAGGCAGCTCGCGACGCAGGTGCCAAGGTGCTGCTGATGAGCCACCTGGGCCGCCCCACCGAAGGCGAGCCCGCCGACGAGTTCACCCTGGCACCGGTGGCGGCCTACCTCGGTGACCTGCTGGACTGCCCCGTGCGCCTGGTGACCGACTATCTCGAGCAGGAACCGAGCCTGGAAGACGGCGACGTGGTACTGCTCGAGAACGTGCGCTTCAACCAGGGCGAGAAGAAGGACGACGAAGCCCTGGCCAAGCGCTACGCCGAGCTGTGTGACGTCTTTGTGATGGACGCCTTCGGTACCGCCCACCGTGCCCAGGCCTCGACCCACGGGGTGGCCCGCTTCGCACCGACCGCCTGCGCGGGCCCCTTGCTGGCCGCCGAACTCGATGCCCTGGAAAAGGCGCTGGCGACTCCCAGGCGCCCGATGACCGCCATCGTCGGCGGCTCCAAGGTCTCGACCAAGCTCGAGGTGCTCAACGCCCTGTCCGAGAAGTGCGACCAGCTGATCGTCGGCGGCGGTATCGCCAACACCTTCATCGCCGCGGCGGGTCACAACGTCGGCAAGTCTCTTTACGAGGCCGACCTGGTGGACAAGGCCAAGGCGCTGATGGCCAGGGTCGAGATTCCGCTGCCCACCGATGTGGTCGTGGCCACCGAGTTCTCCGACTCCGCCGAAGCCGTCACCAAGCCGGTGGACCAGGTCGCCGACAACGAAATGATCCTCGACATCGGCCCGGAAACCGCCGCCCGCCTGGGCGACATGCTCAAGAGCGCCGGCACCATCCTGTGGAACGGCCCCGTCGGGGTGTTCGAGATCGACCAGTTCGGTGGCGGCACCGAGGCCCTGTCCAAGGCCATCGCCGAAAGCGACGGCTTCTCCATCGCCGGCGGCGGTGACACCCTGGCAGCCATCGACAAGTACGGCATCGCCGAGCAGGTGTCCTACATCTCCACCGGAGGCGGCGCCTTCCTCGAGTACGTCGAGGGCAAGGAACTGCCGGCGGTCAGCGCCCTCGAGGCGGCCGCTCGCTGAGGTTTGCCGAAAAAGCAGCGGCGCTCGCCGATGCTTTCTACCAAGCCTAAGCCCCGGGGCCGGCCATCGCCGGCCCTTTGACAACCCAAGCGACATGGGCGCGACAGCATCGCGCTCTCGACCTCTTCAAGAATCAGGTACCTCCATGGCACTCGTCAGTATGCGCCAATTGCTGGACCACGCCGCCGAACATGGCTACGGCGTGCCGGCCTTCAACGTCAATAACCTCGAGCAGGTTCGCGCCATCATGGAAGCCGCGGACGCCACCGATTCCCCGGTGATCCTGCAGGCCTCCGCCGGCGCCAGTAAATACGCCGGCGCCCCCTTCCTGCGCCACCTGATCCTGGCCGCCGTGGAAGAGTTTCCGCATATTCCGGTGGTCATGCACCAGGACCACGGCACCAGCCCCGCTGTGTGCCAGCGCTCGATCCAGCTCGGCTTCTCCTCGGTAATGATGGACGGCTCCCTGGGCGAGGACGGCAAGACCCCGGCAGACTACGACTACAACGTCGACGTCACCCGCCGTACCGTCGAGATGGCCCACGCCTGTGGCGTGTCGGTAGAAGGTGAGCTCGGCTGCCTGGGCAGCCTGGAAACCGGCATGGCCGGTGAGGAAGACGGCATCGGCGCCGAGGGCAAGCTGAGCCACGACCAGCTGCTGACCGACCCGGAAGAGGCCGCCGACTTCGTCAAGGCCACCGGCGTCGACGCCCTGGCCATCGCCATCGGCACCAGCCACGGCGCCTACAAGTTCACCCGTCCGCCCACCGGCGACACCCTGTCGATCCAGCGTATCAAGGAAATCCACGAGCGCATCCCGGATACCCACCTGGTCATGCACGGCTCCTCCAGCGTGCCCCAGGAGTGGCTCGAGGTGATCAACGCCAACGGTGGTGCCATCCCCGAGACCTACGGCGTCCCGGTGGAAGAAATCGTCGAGGGCATCAAGCACGGCGTGCGCAAGGTCAACATCGACACCGATCTGCGTCTGGCCTCGACCGGTGCGGTACGTCGCTTCCTGGCCGAGAACCCGGCAGAGTTCGACCCGCGCAAGTTCCTCAAGCTTACCGTCAGCGCCATGAAGGACATCTGCATCGCCCGCTACGAAGCCTTCGGCACCGCCGGCAACGCCAGCAGGATCAAGCCGATCAGCCTGGAAGGCATGTTCGAGCGCTACGCCCGAGGTGAACTTGATCCAAAGGTGAAGTAAGCGTCGATCAGATTCCCGCAGCGGTTACGCAAAACGCCCCATGCCTTCAAGGCTTGGGGCGTTTTATTGTGCGCCGCTGGTACAACACCAAACCGCTCGTCAGGTGTCAGCAGGTGGACTCTTCCAGCCGTCGCCGCAACGGAATATTGGCCTCCGTGCGGGCCGAGGACACCGGTAGCTCGGCGCGAATGTCCTCGATGGCATTGAGCAGCGGCTCCAGCGCGGTGAGATGGCGCGGAGCACGCAGTCGCCTTTCAAGCGCCCGATAGACCTCATCGGGGTCTTCCCCCGGCGCCTGGCTCGAGGTAAAGGGTGCCCGCCGCGCAGCAGGCGCCACCGAGACAGGCTCGAATAACCGCGCGTAGGGGTCTTCGCCGGACCAGGTCAGACACAGCAGATGATCCCGGGTGACCTGAACGTTCAGTTCCGGATAACTGCGGGCAAGACGCACGAGACAGTCAACGACATCATCGGTAAGAAACGCCGCCAGGGCGTCATGTTCCGCCGTGCAGGCGACGAAATAGCGAGAAAAGGCGCCCTCTCCCCAGCGTTCGCCGGTGGAACCGTGGTGCAACAGTCGCCACTTGCCCTCTCGCGGGTTGCAAAGATCCACCGCCGCTACCTCGAAGAGATCGCAGATCAGGCCGTTGCGATGGTAGGTCCGGCGGTCCTTGTCCATGCCCTCGTCATAGGCGAAGCGATAGACCCAGTATTCGCCACCGACGCGCTCATCGGCCGCCCTGCGGCAGTACTCAAGCTCGCCATTGTCCGCATAGGTACGCTGAAAGTCGGTGATCTTTCGCCGGAGCGTCGTCAGCATCGCATCAAGATCGACATCGGGCTCGGCCAGTCGAAAGTCGAGCTCCGCCGCACGCCGCACCAACAGTCGCAGGAAGGCGGCCACCCGCTCGGTGGCGTGCCAGTCGAAACCCAGCAAGGCTGCCCCGACCAGCGCCAGCGGAATCAGCCACGGCCAGGAGAGCCCTCCCGCCAGGGTGATGATAAAGCCGAGCGTGCCCAGCAACAGGCAGAGAAGCCCCAGCGCCAGAATAGACGAGGAAGGACGCGGATTGAGCGACACGTCCTCGTCCCGGGCGCGATCCAGGATCTGGATCAGCGACTCCCGTGATCTGGCCGCTTCCGCGGCATGCTGCTCGCGGCGCGTAAACCGATATGCCTTCCATAGCGGCGTCATCGTCGCGCCTCTCCTTCGCTCATGGTGATAGCTCTCTTGATGGCAACCTTGATGACAGTGATGTCAGCAGCAACAAGTCTAGTGTCCACCAAGACCTGGGCGCCCCTTGGCATGGCCACATCAGGGGTACACGGGCCGTCCCCATGGAGAGTGAAACACATCCTTCGGACCACACCCGGCTGCAGCTGTGCTGAAGCGATAACCTAAGCGCACTTCAGCGCAATCGCCTCGCGCCCACCACCCGGGCTGCCGACTCGAAGACCAGCGCCTAACCTGCGCCGTTCGATCTCCGCCGCTGGTGCTGGCGCCAGCGACTCGGCGCAACCCCAAACCAGCGGCGACAACCTCGCGTCAGCGCGCTCAACTCGGAGTAGCCCAGCAGATTCGCGATATCGGTCAACGGCAGCGACGTTTCCCGAAGATAATGAATCGCCAACTGCCTGCGGACCTCATCGACCAGATCCTGGAAACATCGCCCCCTGGTGGCCAGACGTCGCTGCAGCGTTCTCGGGTTCAGCGCCAGTCGCCTGGCGATGTCATCGAGTCCAGCGCTCCCCTGCCCCAGCTGCTGACGGATTTGCCACGACACTTCATCGACCAGATCTTGAGGGAGTTGTTCCGGCCGATAGGTCAGATACTGCTCCATCAAGCGATGCAGACGTCCGTCGGCGGTCACCAGAGGACGCTCGAGGTCGGAACATTCCAGCAGCCAGCCATCGGAAGGGCTGTTGAAGGTCGGCACCACCCCCAGCAAACGTTGATACAGGAGCGCAGGCACGCTGGGGGACGTCGCCAGATAGATGGCCCTGGGACGCCACTGCGGCCCCAGCAGCAACGACAGCAGGCGCTGGCCGACGCCTACCGGCAACTCGCTGATCTGGCGACCGGGAGCCGCCCCGCCCCCCACCATGGTGTAGCTGAGAAAGGCTTGGCGGGGGCCACGTTCGATGTCGATGACCGCACTGCTCGAGTGGGCGGAAAAGTGATCTGCCAGCGCCTCCAGCGCCAGGCCGACCGTGGCGGCATTCTGAATCAGGTAGAGCAAGGGTCCGAAGATATCGACTCCCTGGTACTGGCCGAACTTCAGGCCGAACAGCGAATCTCCGGATGCTTCGGCACAGTTTTCGAGCAGCATCGCCAGACTCGAGAACTCGATGATGCTTTCCGGCGACTCCAGCAACGAGAGCGATAGTCCCACCCTGGCAAGCTGGGCCTCGGGGTCGATGCCCTGCTGGCGCGCGAAGTTGGCGAAACCGTGCAGTGACGACGCTCGCGAATAGTCGGCCATGCTCTCTCCCTCAGCCTGACTTCCTTACCACCTACGTTGCTCGGATGCTGATTCTCTCTTCAATTTTCGAAGCGGTTCATCGTTTTCGAGGCGGTTGATCCTGGGGCTCTTGCCTCCAGCGCGCTTGGCCTGGCCCTCTCCATCTAAGGTCTAGCCCTGAGTGTCGTGCAAGGTCAAATCCTTGTCATCAAATGTCAAATCGGAGGATGTCTGGCAGACGAGGATGATGCTTCGAAGACGTTTCTTTGATCCATCCACGACAAGAGCGACAACAAGATGCCATTTCCTTTCCAGATTTCGACCCATGATGCCCTGTTGACCCTGGATACCCAGGAACTCCCCATCTATGAAGACGCGCTGCCAGGCATCCCCGGCGTCGACGTCCAGCCGCTGTTTCTCGACCCGCACAACGGCGTCTGGGTGCTGCGGGTGAAGTTCAAACCCGGTGTGGTGCTGCCCAAGCACTACCACACCGGTACGGTGCACTTCTTCACCCTGTCGGGACGCTGGCACTATCTCGAGTATCCCGATCAACCCCAGACCGCCGGCTGCTACCTGTACGAGCCCGGCGGCTCCATCCATACCTTCGCCACTCCCGCCGACAATGACGGGATCACCGACACCTTCATGGTCGTCGAGGGCGCCAACGTCAACTTCGATCAGCAAGGCAACTATCTGGGGCTGATGGACGCCAGCAGCATCATGGGGCTCATCGATGCGCTGATCACCGAGCGCGGCCTCGACCCGGCGCGCTATGTCACGCCTCCCCAACCGCACTACACCGACGCGCCGCGCTAGCCCGCCAAGATCACGCCTCCACGCGGCGTCAATCGACAAGACTCCCTACAACAATTGCGCTCGGTATGTGTCCCGCCAGGCAGGTGCCGCGGGGCCCGTCATCGACGCCAAGGAGATTCCCCATGCGCGCGATCGTCCTGCGCAACGAGCGACTCGGCCTCGAGTCACTGCCCGACCCGACGCCGGAAGCGGGAGAAGTGCTGGTCAAGACCCTGGCCTGCGGTATCTGCGGCAGCGATCTGCACATGGCAGATCACTGTCACGATGCGCTGGCGGGGCTTCGCAAGGGCCGCGTTCCGGTGGCCTTCGAACCGGACCAGGGCGTGGTCTTCGGCCACGAATTCTGTGCCGAGATCCTCGACCACGGCCCCGGCTGCGACAAGCGATACAAGGCCGGAACCCGCGTCTGCTCGGTGCCCTACGCGGTCAACGCCCAAGGCTTTCATCACATCGGCTATGCCAACGCCTACCCCGGCGGCTTCGGTGAGCTGATGCGCCTTCAGGAACACAGTCTGCTGGAGGTGCCCGGCGATTTGCCCAGCGAACTGGCGGCACTGACCGAGCCACTGGCCATCGGCCGCCACGCCGTCGCCAGAGCCCGGCTCGCCGGAGGCGAAGTGCCGATCGTGATCGGCTGCGGTCCGGTCGGCCTGTCGGTGGTGATGGCACTGAAGGCGGCCGGCTTTGGCCCGGTGGTGGCCACCGACTTCTCCCCCCATCGGCGCCAACTGGCCGAGTGCCTGGGTGCCGATATCGTTGTCGATCCGGCCGAACGTGCCCCCTTTGATTGCTGGCTCGAGGCCGCAGAAGCGCCACAGGGCTTCGACATGTACGGCCCCATGGCAATGCTGTCGATCGGCGCTCAGCCCAGGCCTTGCGTGGCCTTCGAGTGTGTCGGCGTGCCCGGTCTGATCGCCCGGACCATGCTCGACCTGCCACCAAGAAGTCGGCTGGTGGTGGTCGGCGTCTGCATGCAGACCGATCAGATCGAGCCGATCGTCGGTATTGGCAAGGAGCTGGACCTCAGCTTCTCGTTCGGCTACCGCCCCGAGGAGTTCGCTGCCACCCTCACCGACCTCGCCGACGGCCGCCTCGACGCCGCCCCCTTGATCACCGACCGCGTCACCCTCGACGGGGTCCCTGCGGCCTTCGAGACGCTTCGCCATCCCGGTGATCACGCCAAGATTCTGATCCAGCACGGAGACAGAACATGACCCCGAGCCTTTCCTCTTCTCTCGAAAATGGACCACACAGGCTGTGCGTGCTGGGTGGCGGCGTCCTGGGTGGCCAGATCGCCTGGCACAGCGCCTTCAAGGGCAAGAGTGTCATCGTCTATGACATCGACGACACGGCGCTGGAGCGCTGCCGCGCAAGCCATGACCACTACGCCGGCATCTATCAGGCCGACGTGGGCGCCAAGCCCGAAGCCATCGCCGCCACCCGCGCGCGGCTCGCCTATACCAGCGACCTGGCCGAAGCGGTGGCCGACGCCGAACTGGTGATCGAAGCCGTACCCGAAGATCCCGAGATCAAGCGCCAGCTGTACCGGACCTTGTCACCGCTGCTCAGCCCCGAGACCCTGGTGGCAACCAATTCCTCGACCCTGCTGCCCGCCGACTTCGCCGATGACAGCGGACGCCCGGAGCGCTACTGCGCGCTGCACTTCGCCAACCTGGTGTGGATCATGAATGTGGCCGAGGTGATGGCTCACCCACGCACATCACTCACTACCCTGGAGTCGGCTACGCGCTTCGCCATCGACATCGGCATGATCCCCATCCCGGTCGAAAAGCCGCGCAACGGCTATCTGATCAACAGCTGGCTGGTGCCACTGCTGACAGCTTCCCTGACCCTGCTGCGTGAGGGCGTCGGCAGCGCCGAGATGATCGACCGCACCTTCATGAAAATGTGGAGCTCTGCAGCGGGGCCCTGCGGCATGATGGACATCATCGGCATGAAGACGTGCTTCGACGTCAGCCACCACTGGGGCGAGGTCGACGACAACGACGAAATGCGGGCCAACGCCGACTTCCTCCATCAGCATTTTCTTGCCAACGGAAAGCTAGGTCTGCCCAGTGGCGAAGGCTTCTACCGCTATCCCGACCCCGCCTATTCCCAGAGCACCTTCATGGCGATCCCCGACCACAGCGAAGCAGGTCACATCGCGGCCCAGGTGCTCAAGGGCATGACGGGTTGACCCAGGAAGGGGCGGTGGGCGACGCCCCTTGCTGTACTGTGATCAACGCTTGCCGGGCAGCAGCCTGGCAGAACGCCCGCCCTTGCGGGTCTTGTCCAGCGCCTTGCGCCCGGCGCTACGGCCCACTACGCGGGCCACGCCGACCATCACGCCGGTAGCGGCTCCCCACAGGATCGCCTCGCGCCACTCGACGTCGTCGCGATCCGGATTTTCCGGCGGTTCCTTGTCCGATACCTTTTGATAGGCACGCTTGGCGGCCTTGCGTGACATCACGCTGGCCCCCACCGCGGCCGCGGATCCCACGATGGACCACAGTGTCTCTTCTTTCATGAGTACCTCCTTGAACCATGGCCGGGGCCATCCCGCCCCGAGAATGTGGTGTTTCGAACACCGCAGTGTTTCAGCATAGCGAAGAGGTCCTCGCCGCCTCAAATTCCCCTTTTCCGCACCGCAATAGTGCGGACTGCGCAGCGTGAAAAAACAGTGTTCAAAAATTGTGGTTTTCGACTTCGAACACAGGCAGACTCCGCAGAAATCTGCAACACTGTTCGATAACGCAACGAATCGCGAGGTCGCCTCCATGGCTCGCCCCCTCTGCCTGCTGTTCGACTGTGACGGTACCCTGGTGGACAGTGAACCCCTGCTGGCCGCCGAGATGGCCGTCAGCCTCTCCGCCGCCGGACTGCCGTTCCGGGCCGAGGACTATATGGGCGACTTTCGCGGCGCGCGCTTTCGCAACATCGTCGCCACCCTCGAGGCACAACATGGTCAGGTCGATCCGGACCACCTCGAGGTGCTGGAAGCGAGCATGCGCGCCAACCTCAACCGCCGCCTGGCCACCGACCTGACCCCCATCGCCGGTGCCACCGAGGCCCTCGCCGCGCTGTCGCACTACCCCATGGGCGTGGTTTCCAACGGCCCCGAAAACAAGGTGCGCACCTCGCTTGCCACCGTGGGCCTGACCGAGGTGTTCGGCAATCGCCTGTTCAGCGGCTACACGGCCAACTGCTGGAAGCCGGACCCCTGCCTGTACCTGCATGCCGCCAGCATCATGGGCTTCGCCGCCGAGGACTGCATCGCCATCGATGACGCCATCGTCGGCGTCAACGCGGCCCTGGCCGCAGGCATGACCGTGGTCCACCTCAATCGCTTCGCCGATGCCGAAGAAACGCCCGAAGGCGCCCACATGATCACCAGCATGTTCCAGCTGCCGACGGTCATCTCACGGCTGCAGAAGGATCGCGACAGACACGCCATGCTCTCCAGCGGCTAAATTCCGCTGCATATACCCTGAGGCCCGGCAATTGTCGGGCCTTTTCATTGCTCTACATCACCTCAAGACCATTGTCTAAGGCACGCCTTGTTGCTGGCTTCGGCCTTTAGCGCCTAAGCTTGTCAGCCAATGGGAACGTTCCCATACGGACTTCTCGACGTCCTGCCGTTGTCGCATCACCTGGCCTGCTCACCTCGACAGGGCTCGCCAGCGTCGCCCTTGTAAACGGACGATGCCATCTTATCCAAGAGCCGCCCCATGAATGACCGCCGTCGACCCGCCACCATCCTCGAAGTCGCCCGCCAGGCTGGCGTCTCCAAGACCAGCGTCTCGCGCTACTACAGCGGTGAACGAGAACGGCTGTCCGGGGCCATGCGCGAGCGTATCGTCGCTGCCGCCACTGCGCTGGGCTACCAGCCCAATCCCATGGCCCGGGGCCTCAAGGGAGGCCCCTCCGGCCTGGTCGGCATGCTGGTGGCCGATATCCGCAATCCTTTTTCGGTGGCGATCATGCATGGCGTCGAACAGGCCTGTCGTCAGGCGGGACTGTCGTTGATGGTGTGCAACAGCGATAACGACCTCGAGCAGGAGCGCCAGCAGCTGGCGCTGCTGTCGTCCTACCGTATCGAGGGCCTGGTGGTAAACGCGACCGGCCGCCACAGCGACGCCCTCGCCCAGCTGGCCGACAGCGGCACGCCGTTGGTACTGCTCGATCGCAGCCTCGCCGACGTCCATGCCGACGAGGTAGGGCTCGACAACGACGCCGCCATCGACATGGCCATCGCGCACTTGCGCGAACAGGGCTACGGGCGCCTGTTGTTCATTACCGAACCGCCGGCCCAGGCCAGCTCTCGCCAAGCTCGTCTGGAGCGCTTCAACCAGCGCTGCCGTGACGGCTCGCTATCCGGCGACACCCTGGTCATCGAGCTTGGCGATCGCCAACGCCTGGACCAGGCATTGGCTCGATTTGTCGATAGCGCAGGCGATTCCCGCCCGGCGATCCTCTGCGCCAATGGCCAGGTAACCCTGGCACTGACCCGACGCATGAAGGCCCTCGGCTACCTCCTGGGAGAGATCGGGCTGATGGGCATCGACGAGCTAGAGTGGTGTGACCTGACCGAACCGGGCATCACCACCCTTGCCCAGCCCACCGGTGCCATCGGTCAGGCCGCCGTCGACTGCCTGCGCGCCCGTGCCGTCGGGCCTCGGCAGGCGCCGCAGCGTGCGACCTTCGCCCCGACGCTGACGGCAAGGGGCTCCACCCAGCCCGCTGCCACCCCTTCCGTCACTGCGGAGCCTTCCTCAGTGTCCTCTTCGTCTTCCACCTCAGAGACCTCCTCATGAACCAGAACACTCCTGACATCCTTACCTTCGGCGAGGCCATGACGCTGTTCGCCGCCGACGCCCCTGGCGACCTGGCCGAGGTCGAGCGCTTTTCGCGCAGCTGTGCCGGCGCCGACACCAACGTGGCCATCGGCCTGTCACGGCTGGGCTTCAAGGTGGGCTGGCTCAGTCGGGTCGGCGAAGACTGTTTTGGCCGCTACCTGCGTGCGAGCCTGGAGCGCGAAGGCCTCGACTGTCGCCACCTGATCACCGACGCCGAGCACGCCACCGGTCTGGTGTTCAAGGAGCGCGCGGTGGGCGGCGCGGATCCCCGAGTCGAATACCGTCGCCACAACAGCGCCGCCAGCAAGCTGTCGCCGGCCGACGCCCAGGACGTCGACTTCAGCACCCTGCGCCATCTGCACGCAACCGGCATCCCGCCTGCGTTGTCCGCCAGCTGCCGTGAACTCTCGCAGTTTCTGCTCGAAAAGGCCCGCCAGCATGGCACCAGCGTGTCCTTCGATCCCAACCTGCGTCCGACCCTGTGGGCCAGCGAAAGCGAGATGCGCGACACCCTCAACGGCCTGGCCGCCCAGGCCAACTGGGTGCTGCCCGGTCTGTCCGAGGGCCAGTTGCTGACCGGCCAGACCAGCGCCCACGATATCGCCGGCTTCTACCTGGATCAGGGTGCAGACGCCGTGGTCATCAAGCTAGGCCCGGAGGGCAGCTACTACCGCGGCACCCTGACAGGGCAAGACGAAACCTTCACCGTGGCCGGCGTCCCGGTGGAGACGGTGGTCGATACCGTCGGCGCGGGGGATGGTTTCGCCGTGGGCTTCGTCAGCGCCATGCTCGATGGTCTCGATCCGCGCCAGGCGCTCAAGCGCGCCAACCTTATCGGCGCCGAGCAGGTCCAGGTACCGGGCGACATGGAAGGACTCCCCGACCGCGAGCGCCTGGACCAACTGGAAGCCGCAACCGCGGCCTGATGCGCCGACTGCCGAAGGCCCCCTTGCCTTCGGCAGACGTCACCCGACGCGGCCCCCGGCTGCCCCATGCCGAAAAGGACGGCCGGGAACCCACCGCACCACAACGACAAGAGCACCCCATGACCAAACGCATCCTGGTATTTCGCGAGATCAACCAAGAGCAGCTCGACGCCCTGCGCGAGGAGTTCCACGTGGACTACCTGCCGGGCGTCTCGCATACCGAGGACCCGGCCTTTGTCGACGCCCTGTCACGGGCTCATGGCCTGGTTGGTTCAAGCCTCAAGATCACCTCCTCGCTGCTCGACAGGGCGCCGAACCTCGAGGCTATCGCCAGTATTTCGGTGGGCTACGACAACTATCCCCTCGACGAGCTGACCCGCCGCGGCATCCTGTTGTGCAACACCCCTGACGTCTTGACCGAGACCACCGCCGATACGGGCTTTCTGCTGATCATGAGCACCGCACGGCGAGCCGTCGAACTGGCCGAGCTGGTCAAGCAAGGCAACTGGAAGGAAAGCATCGGCAAGCCGCTCTATGGCAGCGACGTCCACGGCAAGACCCTGGGCATGGTCGGCATGGGCCGCATCGGCGCCGCCATCGCCCGCCGCGGCGCCCTGGGCTTCGGCATGAAGATCCTCTATACCAAGGCCTCACCCAAGCCTGAGCTCGAGCGAGAACTCGGCGCCCAGCGACGCGAGCTGGAAGAGCTGCTCGAGCAGGCCGATTTCGTCTGCGTCACGGTGCCGCTCTCCCGCGAGACCGAAAAGCTCTTTGGCGCCGCCGAGTTCCAGCGCATGAAGCCCGGCGCCATCTTCGTCAACCTGGCCCGTGGCAAGGTGGTAGACGAAGCCGCCATGATCGCGGCGCTGCAAGACGGCACCCTGCACGCCGCCGGCCTCGACGTCTACGAGCAGGAGCCGCTGCCCGCAGATTCACCGCTGCCGCACATGGCCAATGTGGTCGCCCTGCCCCATATCGGCTCGGCCACCCACGAGACGCGTACCGCCATGGCCCAGCGCGCGGTGGACAATATCCGCCTGGCGCTCCAGGGTGAACGCCCGCTGAGCCCGGTCAATGACGAAGTGCTGACGCGCTGAATCCCCCTCTTCCCGCGAGGTATCCATGTCCGACACCACCGCCCCCCTCTGCCTGCTGTTCGACTCCGACGGCACCCTGGTCGACAGCGAGCCGCTGCTCGCCCGGGCCATGGCCGAGACCTTCCCCGACTTCGGCCTGCCGTTCACGCCCGAGCAGTACATGGAGGAGTTTCGCGGCGTGCGCTTTCTCGACATCGTGCTCGAACTCGAGCAACGCTTCGGCGCCCTCGATGACGCCCGGCGCGACGTCATGGAGGATCGCCTGCGGGACAATATGGCCGCGCGCATGAAGGCCGAGCTGACCCCGGTTCCGGGCATCCCGGAAGCCCTTGCAGCGCTTTCCGGCCACCCCAAGGCGGTGGCCTCCAACGGCCCGCTGGCCAAGATCCGCCTGGCCATGGCAACCAGTGGACTGGCGCCGCACTTCGGCGACAATCTCTACAGCGCCTACGAGTTGCAGGTGTGGAAGCCGGACCCCGGGTTGTATCTCGCCGCCGCCGAAGGCATGGGCGCCGAACCGGAGAACTGCGTGGTGATCGACGACGCTGCGGTAGGGGTGGAAGCCGGACTCAAGGCCGGCATGCAGGTCATCCACATCAACCACTTTCCCGACGAGGAGCACACCCCGGAGGGCGCCATCGCCATCACCCACGCCAGCGAACTGGTGACAGCCATCGAGCGCTTGAACCTGGAGCGGCGAGGCCACCAGCGGGGCGTCGCCGCCACCGAGTGACCGGGCCAGGGCGCTGCGAGACACTCGTCCAGGCCCCCCCAGGCCAACCGGTGGTCTTTTCGCCACTCTTTGCTACTTTAGCGATCGTCGGTGCTCTATGCGCGATTGACCACAACGGCTCGCGAATTGATCTTGATCGCTATACTAAAGTCCCCCGTCGAAACCGGGCATACAGGGATTGCCGCGTTGCACAAGGCTCCCTATGCTGACGGGACAGCCCCTTAAAGTCAGGAGACACTCCATGCAAGAAGTGGTGATCGTTGCTGCACGCCGTACCGCCGTTGGCGCCTTCGGTGGCTCCCTCGCCGGCATTCCCGCCAGCGACCTTGGCGCCGCCGTGATCAAGGACGTGCTGGCACAGACCGGCGTCAAGCCGGAACAGGTCGACGAGGTCCTGCTGGGGCAGGTGCTGACCGCAGGTGTCGGCCAGAACCCCGCCCGTCAGGCGTCCATCAAGGCAGGCCTGCCCGACGCCGTGCCCGCCATGACCATCAACAAGGTCTGTGGCTCCGGCCTCAAGGCCCTGCATCTGGGCGCCCAGGCGATCATGCTCGGCGACGCCGAGGTGATCATCGCCGGCGGTCAGGAAAACATGTCGGCTTCCCCGCACGTGCTGCCCAATTCACGCAACGGCCAGCGCATGGGTGACTGGAAGGCCATCGATACCATGGTCCATGACGGCCTGTGGGACGCCTTCAACAACTACCATATGGGCATCACCGCCGAGAACCTCGGCGAGAAGTACGGTGTCACCCGCGAGGAGATGGACACCTTCGCCGCCGCCTCCCAGCAGAAGGCCGCCGCCGCGATCAAGGAAGGCCGCTTCAAGGGCCAGATCGTGCCGATCGAGATTCCCCAGCGCAAGGGCGACCCGGTGGTCTTCGACACCGACGAGAACCCGCGCGAAGTGTCCGCAGAAAAACTCGGCACCATGCGTCCGGCGTTCAAGAAAGACGGCAGCGTGACCGCCGGCAACGCCTCCTCGCTCAACGATGGCGCCGCCGTGGTCATGCTGTGTTCCGCCGACAAGGCCAAGGAGCTCGGCCTGGAGCCGCTGGCACGCATCAAGGCCTACTCCAACGCCGGCGTCGACCCGGCGATCATGGGCATCGGCCCGGCCCCGGCCACCCGCCGCTGCCTCGAGAAGGCCGGCTGGAGCATCGATGAGCTGGATCTGGTCGAGGCCAACGAGGCCTTCGCCGCCCAGGCCATCTCGGTCAACAAGGAACTCGGCTGGGATACCGACAAGATCAACGTCAACGGCGGCGCTATCGCCCTTGGCCACCCGATCGGCGCCTCCGGCTGCCGCGTGCTGGTGACCCTAGTCCACGAGATGATCGCCCGCGACGCCAAGAAGGGCCTTGCTACCCTGTGTATCGGTGGCGGTCAGGGCGTGGCGCTCGCCATCGAGCGCTGATCGGCGTCTCGACGCCAGAGGGCGCTGACCGACAGGCCCTCGCCAATCAAGCACTTGCGAAGTAAGCACTGCCCAGATAGGCCCCTGCCCAGCAGGGGCCTTTTTCATGCCACGTTGAGCGCCCCCCAGGACGCGCTCGCTGGCGCCTCGGGCGCCAGGGCTCATACCCCGTTGTCTACCGCCCTACCTCTTGTCGCTCGGCCATGACGCTCTTCCCGGTGGGCTCCCCACCGCTTTTCCGCCCAGACCGGCGCCGCCAGTCGGAAGAAGCGCTCGACCACTGATTCATCGGTGGGGGCGCTTGCAAGGCTCGTCACGACGAACACCGGCAGGTTGACCAACAGCCCCCAGAAGCCAGCATGGATGCCCAGCGGATGCGGCCACAGGGTGATGCAGGCCACCGTCACCACAAAGCCCGCGAGGATGCCGGCGGTCACGCCGCGAGCGTTGGCCCGGGGCCAGAAGAACATGCCGATGAAGGCCGGCAGCACCTGGGAGGCGAAGCCGAGACCGATCAGCAGGATCATCACCAGACTCCCCGGCTCGGCGATCGCCAGCGGCGCGATCACCAACGCCATCAAGGGCACGATCAAGCGCTTGGCCCAGCGCCCGGCACGCTCATCGCTGAAGCCTGCCCAGGGCCCTATCACGTCGCGGCTGAGGCTCAGCGCCACCGAGTGGATAAAGGGCTCGGACGAGGACATCGAGGCGGCCAGGGTGCCGGAGCCGAGCAGCCCTACCAGCAGCACTGGCAAGTTGGCCATGGCGTACTCGAGCACCACGGTATCGGCACGCTCGAGCCCCGGCAGGGCGAAGACGCCGATAAAGCCCACCGTGACCAGCGGCAGGATCACCAGATAGTAGCTGGGCAGCCAGGTGGCAGAGAGCCGTAGGGTGCGCGCCGAGGTGGCGCTCATCCACTGGGTCCACACCGGCGGCATGAACGACAGCATCGAGACGATGATCGAGGTGGTCCAGAAGGCAAAGCTCATGTCGCCACCGGCGCCGGGAAGGGTCAGAAACGCCGGGCGCTCGGCGAGGGCCTGACGGTACACCTCGTCAAATCCCCACTGACCGGTGGCGCTGTGGGTGGCCCACAGACCGACGGACCAGGCCACCGCGAACATCAATATGCCCTGGAAGACGTTGGTACGACCGATGGCCCGCTGTCCGCGCAGGGTGAGATAGACCGCAATGGCGCCCAGCACGATCACCACACCGAGCCAGATCGGGATGCGCCCACCACTCATCACATTAAGGATGTAGGCCGAGCCGATGGTCTGCAGCACCGCGTAGGCCAAGGAGCCGATCGCCATCACCAGCGCCGCCAGCGCACCGAGCCCCGGGCTCTGGTAGCGATCGGCGATGGCACTGGCCTGGGTAACATGGCCGAAGTGGGCACCGAAGGCCCACACCCGGGGGCCGAAGTACCAGGCCACCAGTGCCAGATAACCCAGGTAGACCACCACGTAGAACACCGGCACGCCCTTGGCGTAGGCCCAGCCCGGCGCCCCCATGAAGGTGTAGGCACTGACGCTGCCGGCGGCGATCAACAGATACAGTGTGACCGGGCCCATGCTGCGCCCGGCCACGCCCCACTCCTCCAGCGCGTTCGACGAGCGCCCGGCGCGACCGCCCAGGCCGATGACCAGGGCCAGCAGGACGTAGCCCAGGGTCAGACTCAGCGGCAACCACTCACTCATCGTTGACCTCGCCCTCTCCCACCTTTCCGATCCTTGTGCGCGTATCGCCATTGCCAGCGTGCTCACCGGCTTCGTCCTGACCTCGATGGAGCAGACGGTTGCCCAGCAGCATCGTCAGCGTACAGCCAACCAGGATCAGGTAGCTCCAGGCCACCAGCGCCGGCAGGCCCAGCACCAGCCGCGCTTGATTGACCAGCGCGATCACGGGCCAGATACCCGCAGCAAAGACGGCGACGGCCGCCACCAGCACCAGCCAGCCACGCAGGCTCGCTGGCACAACAAGGGAAGAAGACATCGAGGCTCCTCGACTCACGGTAAGTCCATCATCAAACAACAAGAACGAAAGCGAGCCGAGGTTACCCTCTGCCACGACTCGCCATAAGGGCTGACGCCCTGCGCCATGCCCGGGATCAAGTCCGCGACGTCGTCCCGGGCGGCCTGGTTTCCTGCCGGCTGACCACCCGCGCAGGGGTCACCGCGATCAGCAGCGCCGCCGCCACGAACAGCCCTCCCGCCGCCAGCAGCACCGCCGATAGTCCGAGCGCATCCACCACCTGGCCGCCGGACAGGGCGCCGAGGCCGATCGACAGGTTGAACACGAAGGCCATCATGGCGGTGGCAGCCTCGGGATTGGTGGCCGAGCGCAGGATCCAGGTCTGCAGGCTGACCGAGATACCGCCGAACACCAGCCCCCACAGCATCAGCAACACCGTGGCGCTGAACGGGCGGATACCCAGCCAGGGAAAGGCCAGGGTCGTGGCCGCCAGCACCAAGGGTATCAGCAGCACCGTGAGGTAGGGCCGGCGACCGGCGAGGCTACCGGCAATGAAGTTGCCGGCGAGCCCCGCCGCGCCGAACAGCAGCAACAGGCGAGAGACATCGCCCAGCGCTACCCCGCCAAGACGCTGCAGGATCGGGCTGACAAAGGTATAGGCGCCAAAGTGGCCGACCACGATAAGCGCGGTCGCCAAGGCGCCGATGCACACGCCGGGCACCCTGAGCTGGCCACCAAGGCTCGCCAGTCGTACCGGCTTGCGGGCGGGCAGGCTCGGCAACAGGCGCCACAGCCCGATGCACACCACCACACTCAGCCCGCCAAGAGCGGCGAAGGCGGTGCGCCAGTCGCTGACATCACCCAGCCAGGTCCCCGCCGGCACCCCCAGCACCGTGGCCGCGGCGACACCGCTGAAGATCAGCGACATCGCCCGCGGCACCTGCTCGAGCGCCACCAGCCTGCCGGCGAGTCCGCCGGCGATGGCCCAGAAGCCGCCGATGCAGCAGCCGATCAGCACCCGGGTGGCCAGCAGCCAGCCAAAGCTGTCCATCAATGCACCGAGGACACTGGCCAGGGCCATCAAGGCCATCAGCCCGGTCAGCAGGTAGCGACGATCGAGGCGCCCCACCGCCACCGGCAACAGCGGCGCGGCGAACGCCGCCACTACGCCGGGCACGGTGATCATCAAACCCGCCTTGCCCTCGCTGACGTCCAGCGAGGAAGCGAGCTGGGACAACAGCCCGATGGGGAGCTGCTCGGCGGTCACCAGCAGAAAGATGCCGGCCATCACACTGACCACGGCCCACCAATCGCGGCGACGGGTGGTGGCCTTGGCGGGCGCGGCCGAAGAGGAATCGAGTTGCGTCATGTCCATCTCATTACCGCCCGGTGATCGCGCCGACAGGCCGAGATCAGCGGGACACACACAAAAACGCCCCCGTGGCGTCAGCGACGGGGGCGTCAGACACCGAGTGCGATCAGATCTCGGTTTCGGCTTCCTCGGCTTCGAAGGCAGCCTTCTCTTCTTCGGTCATTTCCTTGATCGTCAGCTTGACGCGATTGCGGTTGTCGATGTCGAGCACCTTGACCACGATCTCGTCACCCTCATTGAGGTAGTCACGCACGTCATTGACGCGCTCGGGCACGATCTGGGAGATGTGCACCAGGCCGTCGGTACCCGGCATGATGTTGACGAAGGCGCCGAAGTCGGCGATACGCACCACCTTGCCACGGTACAGCTTGCCGATTTCCGCCTCGGCGGTGATCGCCAGCACGGTATCGATGGCCTTCTTGGCGGCCTTCTTGTCCTCGGCGTAGATGCGCACGGTGCCGTCGTCGTCCAGGTCGATGGAGGCGCCGGTGTCGTCGCAGATCTTGCGGATGGTGGCGCCACCCTTGCCGATGACGTCGCGGATCTTGTCCGGGTCGATCTTGATGGTGGCCATGGAGGGCGCGTTGTCGGAGACCTCGGCACGGCTCTCGGCGATCACGGTGTTCATCTGCTCGAGGATGCTGATGCGCGCCTCATGGGCCTGGTTCAGGGCCGTTTCCATGATCTGCTCGTCGATACCCTCGATCTTGATGTCCATCTGCAGGGCGGTGACACCCTCGGCGCTGCCGGCCACCTTGAAATCCATGTCGCCGAGGTGATCCTCGTCGCCGAGGATGTCGGTCAGCACGGCGTAGCCATCAGCGTCCTTGACCAGGCCCATGGCGATACCCGCCACCGGTGCCTTGATCGGCACGCCGGCGTCCATCAGTGCCAGCGAGGTGCCGCAGACAGAGGCCATGGAGCTGGAGCCGTTGGACTCGGTGATCTCGGAGACCACGCGAATGGTGTAGGGAAAGTCCTCTTCCGCCGGCAGCATGGCCTGGACACCACGACGGGCCAGACGACCGTGGCCGATCTCGCGACGCTTGGGACCGCCCATGAAACCGGCCTCGCCCACCGAGTACGGAGGGAAGTTGTAGTGCAGCAGGAAGCGGTCCTTGCGCTCGCCTTCCAGCGACTCGATCAGCTGGGAGTCACGCAGGGTGCCCAGGGTCGCGACCACCACCGCCTGGGTCTCGCCACGGGTGAAGATGGCGCTGCCGTGGGTCTTGGGCAGGGTACCGGCCTCGATGGCCAGCGGACGCACGGTCTTGTGGTCACGGCCGTCGATACGCGGCTCGCCCTTGATCACGCGGGCACGTACCACGCGCTTCTCGAGACCGGCGAAGGCGCCTTCGACCTCGGAGGCCTCGAACTTGCCGTCTTCTTCACCGGCCAGCTTCTCGACGGCCTCGGCCTTGAGTGCGGACAGGGCATCCTGGCGCTGCATCTTGTCGGTGATGCGGTAGGCTTCGCCGACCTTGGCTTCGAAGCCCTGGGCCAGGGCTTCCTTGAGCGCGGTGTTCTCGGCGGCGGGCTGCCACTCCCACTTGGCCTTGCCGGCCTCGGCGGTCAGCTCGTTGATCGCCTGGATGACGGTCTGCATTTCCTGGTGGCCGAACAGCACGGCGCCCAGCATCTCGTCCTCGAGCAGCTCTTCGGCCTCGGACTCGACCATCAGCACGGCCTTCTCGGTACCGGCCACGACCATGTTCAGCTCGGAGCCGCCGAGCTCCTCGACGGTCGGGTTGAGGAAGTAGCCACGCTCTTCATTGAAGCCCACACGAGCGGCGCCGATGGGACCATTGAAGGGCACGCCGGAAATCGCCAGCGCCGCCGAGGTGCCGATCATCGCGGCGATGTCCGGATCGTGGTTGCGATCGGTGGACAGCACGGTACAGATGACCTGGACTTCGTTCATGAAGCCCTTGGGGAACAGCGGACGGATCGGACGGTCGATCAGTCGCGAGGTGAGGGTTTCCTTCTCGGTGGGACGCCCTTCACGCTTGAAGAAGCCGCCGGGAATCTTGCCGACCGCGTAGGTCTTTTCCTGGTAGTGGACAGACAACGGGAAGAAAGGCTGGCTCGGGTTGGCCTCCTTTCTGGCCACCACGGTGCACAGCACCACGGTGTCGTCCATGGTGACCATCACGGCACCGGTGGCCTGGCGGGCGATGCGCCCGGTTTCCAGGGTGACGGTGCTGCGACCGTACTGAAACGTCTTCTTGACCGGATTCACGGCGACTTCCTTTACTTTTCGATGTTTGGGTCGTTTTTGACTCGGCGACTATTTTAGGGGGTCAAGCCCGTGAGGGCCACCACAAAGGTCAAGGGAGTTTCAAGTGGCCGCCGCTGCCTGCCGCGACCGCGCACAACGCTGTACCACCAACGACAACGGGCAGCCCCGTGGGGCTGCCCGTTATCTGACGCCGCTTCCCGAAGGAAGCCTTGTCGCGCTTGCGTCTTAGCGACGCAGACCCAGACGCTGGATCAGGGACTGATAGCGCTCGAAGTCCTTGCGCTTGAGGTAGTCAAGCAGCTTGCGGCGCTGGTTGACCATGCGGATCAGGCCACGACGGGAGTGGTGATCCTGCTTGTTGGTCTTGAAGTGATCCTGCAGGCCGTTGATGTTGGCGCTGAGCAGGGCCACCTGAACCTCGGGGGAACCGGTGTCGCTGTCACCACGGCCGTATTCGTTGACGATTTCGGCCTTCTGTTCGGCGGTAAGTGCCATCTGTCTCTCCAGTAAGCAATATGCCTGAATGATGAATGTCGGAGACCACGCATATTTGCAGTCTCCAGCTGCCGCAACCCCTTGAGGGGGTCAGTCTTGCCCTGAGCCCGCGACGAACGTGCTCAGAAGGCGCCGGGGCACGATATCCCCGGTAGGCTCGACCAGACCGAGACCGATAAAGGACTCACCCTGATAGAGGCGATACAACGACTCCTCGGCCATGGCCGAATCGCCGCCCTCGAGCTCACCGCGTGCCGGGCGTCCAAAGCGCAGGGCCTGGACACCTGCCTCACTGAGGCGATGAGCCGGGAGGTGTTGAAGCAGACTGTCGATCGGTGCCAGGCGCGCCTGGCGCTGGCCGTCGTCCTGGGCCTCGAGCGTGTCGAAATCGACCATGCCATCGGCATCGAAGGGGCCGGTCTTCAGCCGTCTGAGCTGCGAGATATGCCCTTCGCAACCCAGCGCCTTGGCCATGTCCTCGGCCAGCGTACGCACATAGGTGCCTTTGCTGACCCGGACCTCCAGGTCGAATCCTGGGGACTCGCCCTCGAGGCTGGCGGAAAGTAGCCGAGCATCATACACCCTTATCCGCCGGGTTGCACGATCTACGCTTTTGCCCTCTCGCGCCAGTTCGTAGAGCTTGCGCCCCTGGTGCTTGAGCGCGGAATACATCGGCGGCAGTTGATCCTGCTCGCCGATGAAATCCGCCACTACCGACGCGACGTCGCTGCGCACCAGCGCCGGCACCGGCGCCTCGGCGATGACCTCGCCTTCGGCGTCACCGGTATCGGTGCTCTGCCCGAGCTCGACCCGGGTGCGGTACACCTTGTCGGCCTCGAGCAGCTGGTTGGAAAACTTGGTAGCCTCGCCGAACAGCACCGGCAGAAGCCCTGTCGCCATGGGGTCCAGGGTACCGGTATGACCGGCCTTCTGGGCCTGGTACAGGCGCCTCGCCCGCTGCAGTGCAAAGTTGCTGGACATGCCCTTGGGCTTGTCCAGCAGCAGTACACCATCGATCGGCAGTCCTCGACGACGACGGGCCATCAGTCCTTGGCCCCGTCCTCGCCGCTGTCGTTCTCGTCATCCCCCTCGGGGTGGCGAGAGCGATCGCTGGCCACCGCCTCTTCGATCAGCGATGACAGGTGCTGACCACGCACCACGCTTTCGTCATAGTGAAAGCGCAGTTCCGGCACGTGACGTAGTTTGATGCGACGCGCCACCTGGCTACGCAGGAAACCGCCGGCGCGCTTGAGCACCTTGAGGTTTTCCTTGATCCGTTCCGGGTCCTGCTCACCCAGCAGGGTGATATGGACGTCGGCGTAGCCGAGGTCACGACTGACCTCGACCCCGCTCACGGTGACCATCCCCAGGCGCGGGTCCTTGACCTCGCGCTGGATCAGGACCGCCAGCTCCTTCTGGAGCTGGTCGGCCACTCGGTCGGTACGCTTGAATTCGCGCATGGATGACGACTCCTCGAACGCTTACAGCGTGCGCTCGACCTTGACCTGGTCAAAGACCTCGATCTTGTCGTTGACCTGGACATCGTTGTAGTTCTTCACCCCGATGCCACACTCCATGCCGTTGCGCACTTCCTGGACGTCGTCCTTGAAGCGGCGCAGCGACTCGAGCTCGCCTTCGTAGATGACCACGTTGTCGCGCAGCACGCGGATCTTCTTGTTACGGAAGACCGTACCCTCGACCACCATGCAGCCAGCCACGGCACCGATCTTGGGCGCGCGGAAGACGTCACGGACCTCGGCAATACCGACGATCTCTTCCTTCCACTCGGGCTCGAGCATGCCGCTCATGGCCTGCTTGACCTCGTCGATCAGGTGGTAGATGACGCTGTAGTAGCGCAGCTCCAGACCTTCACGCTCGATGATCTCGCGGGCGGCCGCATCGGCACGCACGTTGAAGCCGACCACGATGGCCTCACTGGCCAGCGCCAGGTTGGCATCGGTACCGGTGATACCGCCAACGCCGGAGGACACCACGGACACCTGCACCTCGTCGGTGGACAGCTCCTCGAGGGCGCCCTTGATCGCTTCCAGGGAACCCTGGACGTCGGCCTTGAGCACGATGTTGACCTTGGCGGCCTCGCTCTGGCCCATCTGGGAGAACATGTTCTCCAGCTTGGCCTTCTGCTGGCGTGCCAGGCGAATCTCGCGGTACTTGCCCTGGCGGAAGTTGGCGACTTCACGCGCCTTCTTCTCGTCGGCCACGACCATGAAGTCGTCACCGGCTTCCGGGGTGCCATCGAGACCCTGGATCTCCACCGGCATGGCGGGACCCACGGCGTCGACCTGCTTGCCGAGTTCGTTGGTCAGGGCACGCACACGGCCGTAGTGCAGACCGGCCAGCACGATGTCGCCCTTCTTCAGGGTACCGTTCTGGACCAGCACGGTGGCCACCGGGCCGCGACCCTTGTCGAGGCGAGACTCGACCACCACACCCTTGCCGGGTGCGCTCGGGACCGCCTTGAGCTCGAGCACCTCGGAGACCAGGTGAACGGCTTCCAGCAGCTCCTCGATGCCTTCGCCAGACTTGGCGGAGACGTGGACGAACTGGGTGTCGCCACCCCACTCCTCGGAGATCACGCCGTGCTGGGACAGCTCGTTCTTGACCCGGTCGGGATCGGCTTCCGGCTTGTCGATCTTGTTGACCGCGACCACCATCGGCACTTCGGCAGCCTTGGAGTGCTCCACCGCCTCGATGGTCTGGGGCATGACGCCGTCGTCGGCCGCCACCACCAGGATGACCACGTCGGTGGCCTTGGCACCACGGGCACGCATGGCGGTAAACGCCGCGTGACCAGGGGTGTCGAGGAAGGTCACACCGTCGCTGTCGTCCTCGACGTGGTAGGCACCGATGTGCTGGGTGATACCGCCGGCTTCACCGGTGGCCACCTTGGCACGACGAATGTAGTCGAGCAGCGAGGTCTTGCCGTGGTCGACGTGACCCATGACCGTGACCACCGGAGAGCGGGTGATTTCCTCGCCCTCGTAGGAGATGGCTTCGAGCACTTCGGTCTCGAGGGCATCGTCCTTGACCAGCTTGGGCGTGTGGCCCATTTCTTCCACCACGATAGCCGCAGTGTCCTGGTCGATGGTCTGGTTGATGGTCACCGCGGCGCCCATGGTGAACATGGCCTTGATGACCTCGTTGGCCTTGATCGACATCTTGTCGGCCAGTTCGGCCACCGAGATGGACTCGGGAATCGAGACCTCACGCACGATCGGCTGGGTCGGCTTCTGGAAGCCATGCTTGCCGTTGCCCTGGCTGCCGCCACGACGGCTGCCACGGCGCTCGGCGCGCTTGGCCTTCTTGCCACCGCCACGACGACGCTCTTCGCGGTCGCTGCGATCGTCGTCGTCACGCTCGCCACGGCCTTTCTTGCCGGTCTTGGCGGCGGCCTTCTTGACGGCGGCACGACGCACGTCGCCACGACCTTCCTTGGGCGGCGCCGGCGGCTCGTCGCCAGCCGGGGCAGAGGTGTCGAGCTCGGGCACCGGAATGTCGGGCACGACGGCGGCCTCTTCGGCCTCGCGCTTGGCCTTGGCGGCCTGCTCGGCGTCCTGGCTCGCCTTCTGCTCGGCGCGCTGCTTGGCTTCTTCGGCCTCCTGGGCCTCGCGACGTGCACGGGAATCGGCCATGTCGCCGACCAGCTGACGCGGACCGTGGTCCTCCACCGGCGCCGGGGCTTCTTCCTGGGCCTCGTCACGCTTGACGTAGGTGCGCTTCTTGCGGACCTGGACCTCGATGGTCTTGCCGCGCTCGCTGGTCTTGATCTTGCTGCGCGTCTTGCGGGTCAGGGTGATGCGATTGCGCGCAGCCGCGCCCACACCGCTGCCACCGCCATGGCTCTTGGTCAGAAAGTCCAACAGCTTGCGCTTGTCTTCCTCGGACACGGCGTCGGCTTCCGACTTGTGCTCGAGTCCGGCTTCTTTCATCTGTTCCAGCAGACGGGGCACTTCACGCCCCACCTTCGCTGCAAAATCCTTAACGGTCATCTCTGACATTACGACCCTCCTCAGCCCGTGACCCTGTTACTGTTCGCTCTCGAACCAAGGCGCACGGGCGGTCATGATCAATGCCGCGGCGCGCTCTTCGTCCACCTCTTCGATGTCCACCAGATCATCGACAGACTGTTCAGCCAGATCTTCCATGGTCTTGATGCCACGGCTGGCCAGGATGAAGGCCAGATGGCGCTCCATTCCGTCCATCTCCAGCAGATCATCCGCCGGCTGGGCTCCGTCCAGTTCCTCCTCGGAGGCAATGGCCAGGTTCAAGAGCTCGTCCTTGGCGCGAGCTCGAAGCTCCTCGATGAGGTCTTCGTCGAACTCTTCGATTTCCAGCATTTCCTCGACCGGTACGTAGGCCACCTCTTCAAGCGAGGTGAAACCTTCCTCGACCAGCAGCCGAGCGACATCATCATCGATGTCCAGGTGCTGAACGAAGTGCTCGACCAGACTGTCGATTTCCTGGTCGCGCTTGGCCTCGGCGTCGGCTTCGGTCATGACGTTGATACGCCAGCCGGTCAGCTCGGACGCGAGACGCACGTTCTGGCCACTACGGCCGATGGCCTGGGCCAGGTTGTCCTCGGCGACGGCCACGTCCATGGCGTGGGCATCCTCATCCACCAGGATGGAGGCGACGTCGGCCGGGGCCATGGCGTTGATCACCAGCTGTGCGGGATTGTCGTCCCACAGCACGATGTCGACGCGTTCGTTCTGCAGCTCCGAGGACACCGCCTGCACGCGCGAACCGCGCATGCCGACGCAGGCGCCCACCGGGTCGATGCGACGGTCGTTGGTCTTGACCGCGATCTTGGCCCGGGAGCCCGGATCACGCGCCGCACCCTTGATCTCGATAAGCTGCTCGGCGATCTCGGGAACCTCGATCTTGAACAGCTCAATGATCATCTGCGGGTTGGTGCGCGACAGGATCAACTGGGCGCCACGCGCCTCGGCGTCGACCTTGACCAGCAGTGCGCGCACCCGCTCGTTCATGCGGTAGCGCTCACCGGGGATCATCTCGCTGCGCGGCAGGAAGGCCTCGGCGTTGTCGCCCAGGTCAATGATCAGGCCGTCACGTGTCGTCTTCTTGACGATACCCGCGACCAGTTCACCTTCACGCTCGGCATAGATGCGCACGACCTCGGCACGCTCGGCCTCGCGCACCTTCTGCACGATGACCTGCTTGGCGGTCTGGGCGGCGATACGACCGAAGGCCGCATTCTCGATGCGCTCCTCGACCACGTCACCCAGGCCCAGCGGCGGATCCCGCTTTTCGGCGAAGGTCAGCTTGATCTCGGCGTCGGGTCCGTCGAAGTCATCGTCCTCGACCACCACCCAGCGGCGGAAGGTCTCGTACTCGCCGGTCATCCGGTCGATGTGTACGCGGACGCTGGCTTCCTCATCCTCGAAGCGCTTGCGCGAGGCACTGGCCAGCGCCGCCTCGACGGCTTCGAAGATGACCTCGCGGGGGACACCCTTCTCGTTGGAGATCGCGTCAACGACCGCCAGAATTTCTTTACTCATGCCTTAAAGCCTCGCCAAAAAACCGATCCTTGTTCTCTCTTGTCGCGCATCAGTCGTCGCGCATCAGTGAGCGTCACTCGTCAAACTGAGGAACCACCCGCGCCTGATCGATGCCGTCGATCGGAAAGCAGTATTCCTCACCGTCGATCTGCACCAGCACCTCGTCACCCTCGGTTCCGGCGAGCACGCCCTGGAACTTGCGCCGACCCTCGAAGGGAGCGCGCAGCTTCAGAGCCACGTGATGGCCAGCGTAACGGGAGAACTGATCGAGACGGAACAGCGGACGATCCATCCCGGGCGAAGACACCTCGAGACGGTACTCCCCGGCGATGGGATCCTCGACATCCATGATGGCGCTGACCTGTCGACTGATATCGGCACAGTTGTCGACACTGACGCCATCGGCGTGATCGATGTAAATCACCAGACGGGAATGTTTTCCCTGGGACAGATAGTCGATACCCCAGAGCTCGAACCCCATGGCCGTTACCACCGGTTCGATCAACGCATTGAGCGCAGCATCTTTGGTCGCCACGAATGAAAGCTCCTACAGCCGTTGCATCAGCACCTGGCCGGGAGTGAACAGGAAAGTCAGGTGGCTGATTGGCGTTCGCGCCGCCGGGCGAGCCCCGGCAAGCTGCTAACAAAAAGCCCCTTCACAGGAAGGGGCTTTTTCCAAGAAACCTGTCACCATCTGGCAGAAGTTCGCATGCCCCTTGAGGATACCTGCATGCCTGCCAAGAAGATGGTAGCGGGGACCGGATTTGAACCGATGACCTTCGGGTTATGAGCCCGACGAGCTACCAGACTGCTCCACCCCGCATCAATCTAGGCCGGTGAGTATACTGCGCCTTGACCAGGGCGTCAAGGCATTTCACCGAACCGCCAACCCTGAGAGAAGATCACCGGTCATCACCGGTCATCACCGGGAGAGCTTGTCATCCACGCCGTCATTGCAGAAGACGAGGATGGTGCCGAAGGCGGGACTTGAACCCGCACGACCGTAAGGTCACTACCCCCTCAAGATAGCGTGTCTACCAATTCCACCACTTCGGCTAGGGGAGTTCCGGAGATCAGCCTTGGCTGTCCTCCAGCACTGGCGCTGCATTATCCACGTCGCTTGAACCTTCGTCAAGCGTAGGCGCAGAATTTTCCTGACTTTCTTCCTCAAGCGCAGGCGCACTGTTCTGGGTGCTTTCGTCATCCAGGGTCGGCGCGCTGTTCTGCCGCTCGATCACCTCGGCGTCGGGAATACCCGCTTCTGGCGCGGAATTGCCCGCCTCGGAGGCGAAGTAGGCCAGGGTCAGGGAAGTGGCGAAGAAACACGCCGCCAGCGCCCCGGTCGCCTTGGACAGGAAACTGCCGCTGCCACGGGAACCGAAGACGGTCTGGGAGGCACCGCCACCGAAGGAGGCGCCGGCATCGGCGCCCTTGCCCTGCTGCAGCAGGATAAGAACGACCAGGGCGATGGCGATCGCCACATGGATCATGAGAATGGCAACTTGCATGGATTCAACCTGCTGACTGACAAATGGCTAGAAAATCGTCGACCTTCAGCGATGCTCCGCCGATCAGGCCGCCGTCGATGTCCGGTTGGGCCAGCAATTCCGCCGCGTTGTCGGGCTTCATGCTGCCGCCGTAGAGAACCTGCATGGACGCCGCCAGGGCGCCATCGTAACGTTCGAGTCGTGCACGAATCGCCGCATGCACCTGCTGCGCCTGCTCAGGCGTTGCGGTACGACCGGTGCCGATCGCCCAGACCGGCTCGTAGGCCAATACCAGGCGCGCGCGCTCGTCACTGTCGAGGGCTTCCATCACCGCCTCGAGCTGACCGAGCACCACCGCCTCGGTACGCTCGGCGTCGCGCTCTTCCAGGGTTTCCCCCAGGCACAGCACCGGCGTCAGCCCCTGACCAAGCGCGGCCTGCACCCGTGCAAGCACCGCCGCGTCGTCTTCTCCGAACAGGGTACGCCGCTCGGAGTGTCCGACCAGCACCATGTCGGCGCCGACGTCAGCAAGCATGGCGCCGCTCACCTCGCCGGTGAAGGCTCCGCTCGGCTGGTCGCTCAGGGTCTGGCCGGCCAGCCTGACGCTCTGCGGCAACCGCTCCCTGGCCACCCCGACATAGGGAAAGGGAACCGCCAGGGCCAGCGTCACCGCCTGCGGCAATTCGGCGCCGGACAGCGCCTCGGCGAAGGTATCGATCAGGCTCAGCGAGCCATTCATCTTCCAGTTGCCGGCGATCAGCGGTGCACGCATGGAACATCCTCTTTCAAGGTGGGCCGAAATGGTATAGGAGCGGCCCTGTCAAGACAAGATTTGCCGCGGGATCGAAGCCTTCGGTCCCGCGCTGGAGCAAGCCGACAAGACGCTTTCGCCGGCATCTGGGTCCACCAGGCCTCGCGTCATGGCACCGCGAAACCGGGCGGTGAGATCAGGGTTCAGCCGACCAGCTCACGCACGTCATCGGCCAGACGCCTGGCCAGCCCTTCGACATCCAGATGAGGGCGCCCCTCGACCATGACGCGAATCAGCGGCTCGGTACCCGAGGGGCGCAGCAGCACGCGGCCCTCATCGCCAAGCTCGGCCTCGACCGCACGGGTGGCCTGTTCGAGACTCGGGTCGGCCATCACCGCCTTGGCGTCGACGCCCGCCGACAGGCGCACGTTGACCAGCGACTGAGGCGCCTTCTCGAAGCCGTGCAGCAGACGTGACAGGGGCTTTTCCTCACGCACCATGTAGGACAGCACCTGCAGCGCCGAGACGATACCGTCGCCGGTGGTCTGCACGTGGCGACAGACGATATGCCCCGAGGACTCGCCACCCAGCTGCCAGTCGTTGGCGGCCAGGCGCTCCATCACGTAGCGATCGCCGACCTTGGCACGCTCGAAGGGCACGCCCATGGACTCCAGCGCTGCAGCCAGCCCGAAGTTGCTCATCAGGGTACCGACCACACCACCACCCAGCTCGCCACGCTCGTGACGGTCCTTGGCGATCAGGTAGAGCATGTCGTCACCGTCGATCTCGTGACCATCGGCGTCCACCATCAGTACTCGATCGCCGTCGCCATCGAAGGCGATACCCAGATCGGCGCCTTGCTGGATCACCGCCGCGCGCAGCGCCGCGGGATGGGTCGAGCCCACCTCCTGGTTGATATTGAGGCCGTCGGGCTCGGCCCCGACCAGGCTGACCTTGGCCCCGAGCTCCTTGAACACCGCCGGCGCGATGTGATACGTCGCGCCATGGGCGCAGTCCAGCACGATACGCAGGCCGTGCAGGTTGACCCGGTCGGGGATCGTCGACTTGCAGAACTCGATATAGCGCCCGGCGGCGTCGTCGACCCGGCTGGCCTTGCCCAACTCCCTCGGTGACACCGTGGTCAGGGTCTCATCCAGTGCGCGCTCGATGCGCTCCTCGATCTCATCGCCCAGCTTGGCGCCCTCGGCCGAGAAGAACTTGATGCCGTTGTCCTGGTAGGCGTTGTGGGAAGCGGAGATGACGATCCCCGCATCGGCGCGAAAGGTCCGCGTCAGGTAGGCGATACCCGGTGTCGGCATCGGACCGAGCAGCATCACGTCAACGCCCGCCGCCGACAGTCCCGCCTCGAGGGCCGACTCGAACATGTAGCCGGAGATCCGGGTGTCCTTGCCGATCAGTACCCGCGCCCGCTGACGGCGTGGCTCGAGCACGCGGCCGGTAGCCCAGCCCAGCTTGAGCATGAAGTCCGGCGTGATCGGCGCCTGACCGACAGTACCGCGAATGCCATCCGTGCCAAAATAGCGTCTAGCCATGGTGTTCTCCTTCCTCGAGAACGGCCCAGGTCATGTTCACCGCGTCCACATGGGGCCCCACATCGTGAACGCGTAGTATCCGTGCGCCTCGCTCCACCGCCAGTGCCGACAAGGCCAGACCGCCCGACAGGCGCTCCTCGACCGCACGGTCGAGCACCTTGCCGATCATGCTCTTGCGCGACATCCCCACCAGCAGCGGAAGCCCCAGGGCTTCCAGGCGCTCCAGGCGATGCAACAGGCGAAGATTATGCTCCACGGTCTTGGCGAAGCCAAAACCTGGGTCAAGCAACAGTCGCTCTCGCTTGAGACCGGCGGCCTCGCACTCGGCGATGCGCCTTTCGAGGAAGTCTGCGACCTCTTCCTCCACCGGCCTGTCATAACGGGGCGCGTCCTGCATGTCGCCCGGCTCGCCGAGCATGTGCATCAGCACCACCGGCAGCCCGGTGCCGGTCGCCGCCGCGACGGCGCCCTCACGACGCAGGTTGCGCACATCATTGATCATGCCAGCCCCGGCCTGGGCGCTTTCGCGCATGACCTCCGGCGTCGAGGTATCCACCGACACCAGGGCATCCAGCTCCCGTACCAGCGCCTCGACCACCGGGATCACCCGGTCGAGCTCCTGCTGCGCGGTGACCGGCGTCGCACCGGGCCGCGTGGACTCGCCGCCCACGTCGATGATGGCGGCACCCTCGGCAAGCATCTGTTCGGCATGGCGCAGGGCGTCGTCGATGACCACGTGATGGCCACCGTCAGAAAAGGAATCGGGAGTGACGTTGAGGATCCCCATGATGCGGGGAAAGGTCAGATCGAGGCGGTGTCGACCACAGGGCAGTACAGCGGGGTAACGAGCGTCCATCGAAGAGGATGTCCTGGGAAAATCTGGGTATTCACCAAAGAATACTAATGCGAGAGGCGGGTCATGCAACGCCAGAGGCGCCCCGCGGGGCGCCTCTGTGAGCGGGCGGGCCGTCAGCTACCGGCGGGGCCGCCAAGGGGGTCGGAGGGGCGACGGCCGGAGCCTTTGTCATCCTCTTCCTCGTCCCCGTCGCTGGTGTCGGCGCTGGACTCCGGCTCCTTCGACGGCTCGGGATCACCGGTGACCGGAGAGCCGCCGCCGGAACCGGGCTCATCCCAGTCCTTGGGCGGACGCGGGTCACGCCCTTCCATGATGTCCTTGAGCTGATCCGCGTCGATGGTCTCGTAATGCATCAGCGCTTCGGCCATGGCATCGAGCTTGTCGCGATTGTCCTCGAGGATCTGACGCGCCTGCTCGTAGCAGCCGTCGATGATCTTGCGCACTTCCTTGTCCAGACGCGAGGTGGTTTCGCCCGACTTCAGCTTGCCACCGCCCTGGCCCGGGCCGCCGAGGAACTGGTGAGACTCGTCCTCGTCGTACATGATCGGCCCCATCTCCTCGGACAGGCCCCACTTCGCCACCATGTTGTGGGCAAGCTCGGTGGCACGCTTGATGTCGTTGGAGGCGCCGGTGGTGACACCGTTCGGTCCCAGCGTCATCTCCTCGGCGATGCGGCCGCCGAACAGCGAGCAGATCTGACTGATGATCTGCTGGCGCGACAAGCTGTAGCGATCCTGCTCCGGCAGGAACATGGTCACACCCAGGGCGCGGCCACGCGGAATGATGGTCACCTTGTAGACCGGGTCATGCTCCGGCATCACCAGACCGATGATGGCGTGGCCCGACTCGTGGTAGGCGGTGTTGAGCTTTTCCTTCTCGGTCATGACCATGGAGCGGCGCTCGGCCCCCATCATGATCTTGTCCTTGGCCAGCTCAAGCTCTTCCATGCCCACCAGACGCTTGTTGCGACGAGCGGCGAACAGCGCGGCCTCGTTGACCAGGTTGGCCAGGTCGGCACCGGAGAAGCCAGGGGTACCACGGGCAATGAAGGTCGGCTTGACGTCATCGGCCAGCGGCACCTTGCGCAGGTGCACGTTGAGGATATGCTCGCGACCACGGATATCGGGAAGCGGCACCACCACCTGACGGTCGAAGCGGCCCGGGCGCAGCAGCGCAGGGTCGAGCACGTCGGGACGGTTGGTGGCGGCGATGACGATGATGCCTTCATTGGCCTCGAAGCCATCCATCTCGACCAGCAGCTGGTTCAACGTCTGCTCGCGCTCGTCGTTGCCGCCGCCCATGCCGGCGCCGCGCGAACGACCCACGGCGTCGATCTCGTCGATGAAGATGATGCAGGGTGCCTGCTTCTTGGCCTGCTCGAACATGTCGCGCACACGGGAAGCACCCACACCGACGAACATCTCGACGAAGTCAGAGCCTGAGATCGAGAAGAACGGCACCTTGGCCTCGCCGGCGATGGACTTCGCCAGCAGGGTCTTGCCGGTACCGGGAGGCCCGACCATCAAGACACCGCGGGGGATGGTGCCACCCAGCCGCTGGAACTTGGTCGGATCACGCAGGAAGTCGACAAGTTCCTCGACTTCCTCCTTGGCCTCGTCACACCCCGCCACGTCGGCAAAGGTGGTCTTGATCTGATCCTGGGACAGCAGTTTGGCCTTGGACTTGCCGAAGCTCATGGGGCCGCCCTTGCCGGCACCACCGCCCTGCATCTGGCGCATGAAGAACATGAAGATGGCCAGGATCAGCAGAATCGGGAAACTCGCGATCAATAGTCGCGTCCACAGACTCTGCTGTTCCGGCTTCTTGCCCACCACGGTGACATTGTTGGACAACAGATCGTCCATCAGCTTCGGGTCCTCCGCCGAGGGGCGGATGGTCTGGAAGCTGGAGCCATCGTTGCGCTCACCGCTGATCGTGTAACCGTCGATGGTTACACTGCGTACCTGCTCGTTTTGCACCTGTTCGACGAACTGGGAGTAGTTCATCTGGTTGGGTGCGTTCTCGACGCTGAAGTTGTTGAACACCGTCAGCAGCACCGCCGCGATGACCAACCACAGAATCAGGTTCTTCGCCATGTCGTTCAAGGGACCACCCTCAATTGCAAGAATCTGTCGGCCTAGGTGCCTAAGGGTTCGACACTACATGACCCGGCCTGGTTCAGCCAGCCTGATCGGATCCAACGAAGCGGCGCAAGCGCCCCTTCCGCCGGGACTCACCCTCGGAAAATGCCGAAAAAATGTCGATGCGATGACTGCCTGGCAGGCCATCGCACGCCATCATGTGTCCTTTCCTGCCCGTACCATGCCTCAAGACTGGCACAGCCAGGCCACTTTTGCCGGTATCGCTCCGGTAGGCGCGGTCTATCAGACGTCGACCGGCGCCAATGCTCAGCCCTTGAATCCCTGGGCCAGCAGGTAGACCTCGCGGGAGCGTGCCCGCGATGCCCCCGGCTTGCGCGTCACCACCTTTTGAAAGGCGCCGCGCAGCTCCTTGAGATATTCGTCGAAGCCTTCGCCCTGGAACACCTTGGCCAGGAAGGTACCCCCGGGACGCAGCGTCTGGCGAGCCAGGTCGAGCGCCAGCTCCACCAGGTACATTGCCTGGGGCTGATCGATAGCCGCCATACCACTCATATTGGGGGCCATGTCCGACATCACAAGGTCCACCGGGCGATCACCGAGCCTTGCCAGCACCTCTTCCAGCACGCTTTCCTCGGTAAAGTCACCCTGTACGAAGTCGACCCCGGCCAGGGCGTCCATCTCGAGGATGTCCGAGGCGATGACCACGCCGGCGTCACCGACACGCTCTGCGGCGATCTGGCTCCAGCCGCCCGGCGCCGCACCCAGATCGATGACGGTCATGCCCGGCTTGAACAGCTTGTCCTTGTCGTCCAGCTCCACCAGCTTATAGCTGGCCCGGGAACGGTAGCCGTCCTGCCAGCTCTGCTGAACGTAGCGATCATCGAAGTGTTCCTTCAACCAGCTGGCGCTGGTCTTGCTCGCGCTGCTCTTGCCGGATGAGGATTTTTTACCGGAGGGGGGACGGGATGCTGCCACTGAGCCACCTGAAAGAAGATTTCCTGAACAATTGCCGGAAGGGCGTTGCTCGAAGTGCATTTACTGCGGACACCCGGCATGGCCGCCGGAGCCGAACCGCGTGGCGGGGAGGCTCGCCGCAGGAACCGAGGGGTGGGCTGCACGACGCATCGAGCGGCTTTGCCACCGCCGGCGAACGGCTGCCTGGAGATTGTCATGCACAAGCGCTTTCACCGCACGGGGAATCCCCGTACCATGTGCTGTCACGCGCCCTACGGCCAAAACGGAATGAAGCAAGATACCATGAGCTTGTCACAGGCACAAAAGAAAGCAATGCGCAGCATCGGCCACCACCTCGACCCGGTGGTGACGGCCTCGGAGAACGGTATTTCCGAAGGCATGCTGGCCGAGCTCGAACGAGCCCTGAACGACCACGAACTGGTCAAGGTGAAGCTCGCGATCCCCGACCGCGACGACCGCACCGCTGTGCTCGACGAACTCGTCGCCCAGAGCCGCTCCGAGCTGATCCAGAAGATCGGCAAGGTGGCCCTGCTGTACCGCAAGAACCCCAAGGCCAACCCGAAGCTGTCCAACATCACGCGCTTCGAGAACCACCACGGCCGCCACTGACGCACCGGCGCCACTGACGCACCGGCGTCGCTGCGCCACCACCGGGCGCCGACGAGCCTGTCGCCAGAAAAGACACCGCCCCGCCAGGAATCCTGGCGGGGCGGTGTCGTCTGGATCGAAGGGTCCGGGTCTAGATGTGCTCGACGCCGGTGATCTCGTACTCGACCTCACCACCGGGGGTGCGGACCAGCACGACCTCACCCTCTTCCTTGCCGATCAAGGCACGGGCGATGGGCGAGGTGACCGAGATGCGACGCTGCTTGATGTCGGCCTCGTCCTCACCGACGATGCGGTAGGTCACCTCTTCGTCGGTATCCAGATTCAGAAGCTCGACGGTCACGCCGAAGATCACTTTGCCGGTCTTGGGCAGCTTGGTGACGTCGATGACCTGGGCGTTGGACAGCTTGCCCTCGATCTCCTGGATACGCCCCTCGATGAAGCCCTGCTGCTCGCGCGCGGCGTGGTACTCGGCGTTCTCCTTGAGGTCGCCGTGCTCACGCGCTTCGGCGATGGCAGCGATCACTGTCGGGCGAGCCTCGCTCTTGAGCTGTTCGAGCTCTTCACGCAGGCGTTGCTCACCGGCGACGGTCATCGGGACCTTGTTCATGTATTCGCTCCTGCATGCAGTTCCTGTAGCCGCCGCACGGTCACGGCATTGCCGTACTCGAGCGCCAAACAAACGGCACTGGCCCCTGCCAGCGTCGTGGCATAGGGAACCTTGCGGGCGAGTGCGGTGCGGCGGATCACCGAGGAGTCATTGATGGCCTGGCGGCCCTCGGTGGTATTGACGATATAGGCGATCTCGTCGTTCTTGATGGAATCGACGATGTGTGGCCGGCCTTCGTAAACCTTGTTGACGACCTCGACGGGCAGACCAGCCTGTTCAAGGGCTGCCGCCGTTCCTCGGGTCGCACAGAGTGTGAAGCCCAATGTTACCAGAGAACGCGCCACTTCGATAACACCCGCCTTGTCCGGTTCGCGAACCGACAGGAACGCCTTGCGATCGCCGGTCAGCGCCGGAATCGCCTCACCTGCACCGAGCTGAGCCTTGTAGAAGGCCTCGGCGAAGGTGTCGCCGGACCCCATCACCTCGCCGGTGGACTTCATCTCCGGCGACAGGATCGGATCGACGCCAGGGAACTTGTTGAACGGGAACACCGCTTCCTTGACGCTGTAGAAGTGCGGCACGATCTCGCGCTCGAAGCCCTGCTCCTTGAGGCTGACGCCGGCCATGCAACGGGCCGCCACCTGGGCCAGCGAGGTACCGATGCACTTGGACACGAAGGGCACGGTGCGCGAGGCGCGCGGGTTGACCTCGATGACGTAGATCTCGCCGTCCTGCCAGGCCAGCTGGACGTTCATCAAGCCCTTCACGCCAAGCTCCACGGCCATGCGCTTGACCTGCTCGCGCATCTCGTCCTGCACTTCCGCCGGCAGCGAGTACGGCGGCAGCGCACAGGCGGAATCGCCTGAGTGCACACCAGCCTGTTCGACGTGCTGCATGATACCGCCGATCACCACCTGCTCACCGTCGGACACCGCGTCGATGTCGATCTCGATGGCGGCGCTCAGGAAGTGATCGAGCAGCACCGGCGAGTCGTTGGAGACCTTGACCGCGTGGGTCATGTAGTTCTCCAGCTCGCTGGCGTCATAGACGATTTCCATGGCGCGCCCACCGAGCACGTAGCTCGGGCGCACCACCAGCGGGTAGCCGATCGCCTCGGCCTTGCTGAAGGCCTCGTCAAAGCTTCTGGCGGTGGCGTTGGGCGGCTGCTTGAGGCCCAGCTTGTCGATCATCTGCTGGAAGCGCTCGCGATCCTCGGCGCGGTCGATGGCGTCCGGGGTGGTACCGATGATCGGCACACCGGCGGCCTCGAGCGCACGTGCAAGCTTCAGCGGCGTCTGACCGCCGAACTGCACGATCACCCCGACCGGCTTCTCCTTGTCGGCGATCTCGAGCACGTCCTCCAGGGTCACCGGCTCGAAGTACAGACGATCGGAGGTGTCGTAGTCGGTGGACACGGTCTCCGGGTTGCAGTTGACCATGATGGTCTCGTAGCCGTCGTCGCGCATGGCGAAGGCGGCGTGGACGCAGCAGTAGTCGAACTCGATGCCCTGACCGATACGGTTGGGGCCACCGCCCAGCACCATGATCTTCTTACGATCGCTGACCTCGGCCTCGCACTCCTCCTCGTAGGTGGAGTACATGTAGGCGGTGCCGGAGGCGAACTCGGCGGCGCAGGTGTCGACGCGCTTGTAGACCGGACGGATACCGGCGTCATGGCGCGCCCTGCGCACATCGTCCTCGGACACGCCCAGCACCTTGGCCAGGCGAGCATCGCCAAAGCCCTTGCGCTTGAGACGATAGAGTTCGCGCGCGTCCAGCGACGACAGCGGACGGCTGGACAGATCCTGCTCGATCTTGACCAGATCCTCGAGCTGCACCAGGAACCAGGGGTCGATGTTGGTCAGCTCGAACACTTCTGCCACCGACATGCCGGAGCGCATGGCATCGGCGATGAAGAAGATACGCTCGGCGCCGGCGGCCTGCAGCTCGCCCTTGATCAGCGCCATGTTCTCGTCGCTGAACTCGGTGACGATGGGATCGAGACCGTCGTTGCCGGTCTCCATGCCACGCAGCGCCTTCTGCAGCGACTCCTGGAAGGTGCGGCCGATGGCCATGACCTCGCCCACCGACTTCATCTGGGTGGTCAGACGGTCGTTGGCCTGGGGGAACTTCTCGAAGGTGAAGCGCGGAATCTTGGTGACGACGTAGTCGATGGACGGCTCGAAGGACGCCGGGGTGCGACCGCCGGTGATGTCGTTCTGCAGCTCGTCCAGGGTGTAGCCCACCGCCAGCTTGGCGGCGATCTTGGCGATCGGGAAGCCGGTGGCCTTGGAGGCCAGGGCGGAGGAACGCGACACCCGCGGGTTCATCTCGATGACCACCATGCGGCCGGTCTCGGGGTCCACGCCGAACTGGACGTTGGAGCCACCGGTCTCGACACCGATCTCACGCAGCACCGCAAGGGATGCGTCGCGCATGATCTGGTATTCCTTGTCGGTTAGCGTCTGGGCCGGCGCCACGGTGATGGAGTCACCGGTGTGCACGCCCATGGGGTCGAAGTTCTCGATGGCACAGACGATGATGCAGTTGTCGTTCTTGTCACGAACGACCTCCATCTCGTATTCCTTCCAGCCCAGCAACGACTCGTCGATCAGCAGCTCGTGGGTCGGCGAAAGCTCGAAGCCGCGCCCACAGATCTCCTTGAACTCTTCCTTGTTGTAGGCCACGCCGCCACCGGAGCCACCCATGGTGAAGGACGGCCGGATGATCACCGGGAAGCCCAGCTCTCCCTGGATCTCCCAGGCCTCATCCATGCTGTGGGCGACCTTGGCCTTGGGGCACTCGAGACCGATGTTCTTCATCGCCTTGTCGAAGCGATCGCGGTCCTCGGCCTTGTCGATGGTGTCGGCGTTGGCGCCGATCATCTCCACGCCGTACTTTTCCAGTACGCCGTGGCGATCGAGATCCAGCGCGCAGTTCAGCGCGGTCTGGCCGCCCATGGTCGGCAGCACGGCGTCGGGACGCTCGGCCTCGATGATCTTCTCCACCGCCTGCCAGGTGATCGGCTCGATGTAGGTGGCATCCGCCATGGCCGGATCGGTCATGATGGTGGCCGGGTTGGAGTTGACCAGGATGACGCGAAAACCCTCTTCGCGCAGCGCCTTGCAGGCCTGGGCGCCGGAATAGTCGAACTCGCAGGCCTGGCCGATGACGATGGGGCCAGCGCCGATGATAAGGATGCTTTTCAGGTCTGTACGCTTGGGCATGGTGCTTCCCGCAAGAAAATTGGACGATGAACCGGAGTCTGTGTCAGCGCCTTAGCGACGGCTGCGCATCATGTCGATGAAGCGGTCGAACAGCGGCGCCACATCGCGGGGGCCGGGGCTCGCTTCGGGGTGGCCCTGGAAGCTGAACGCCGGACGGTCGGTACGCTCGATCCCCTGCAGGGTGCCGTCGAACAGCGAGCGGTGGGTGGCGCGCAGGTTATCCGGCAGCGTGGTCTCGTCGGCGGCAAAGCCGTGGTTCTGGCTGGTGATCATCACGTGGCCGCTGTCCAGTTCCTGCACCGGATGGTTGGCGCCGTGGTGGCCGTGATTCATCTTGACCGTAGTGGCACCGCTGGCCAGCGCCAGCAACTGGTGGCCCAGGCAGATGCCGAACACCGGCACTTCGGTCTCGAGGATCTCGCGGATGGCGTCGATGGCGTAGTCACACGGCTCGGGGTCGCCGGGTCCGTTGGACAAAAAGACGCCGTCGGGGTCGAGCGCCAGCACCTCGGACGCCGGGGTCTGGGCCGGCACCACGGTCAGCTTGCAGCCGCGACTCGCCAGCATGCGCAGGATGTTGAACTTGACGCCGTAGTCGTAGGCCACCACATGGAAGGGCCGCTCGGCCCCTTCGGTATCGGCGTAGCCCTTGCCCAGCGTCCACTCGCCCTCGTTCCAGACGTAGCGCTCGCTGCAGGACACCACCTTGGCCAGGTCCATGCCCTTGAGCCCGGGGAAGGCGCGGGCGGCTTCCAGGGCGCGCGCTTCGGCGTCGTCGCCCAGGGCCTCGTCGCCGGCCACAATGGCACCGTTCTGGGCACCCTTGTCGCGCAGGATTCGAGTCAGCCGGCGGGTATCGATGTCGGCGATGCCCACCACGTTCTGGCTGGCGAGATAGTCCGAGAGGCTCTGGGTAGATCGGAAGTTGCTGGCGACGAGCGGCAGATCGCGGATGACGAGGCCCGCGGCGGCGATGCTGGCGGACTCAACGTCCTCGGGATTGATGCCGGTATTACCGATATGGGGATAGGTGAGGGTGACGATCTGTCGGGAATAGGAGGGGTCGGTCAAAATTTCCTGATAGCCGGTCATGGCCGTATTGAACACCACCTCACCACTGGTCTGCCCATCAGCGCCAATGGCCGTGCCGTGGAATACGCTGCCATCTTCCAGGGCCAAGATTGCGGGTTTGTTCAACGCTACGTCCTCCCAAAGCTCGTCAAGGTATCTACGACCGCCGCCATACGCTCGCCGGCGTCGGCGACCTGTCGCCAGGCCATTCGGCACCGACCCGGCCCATCGTGCGTCAAGCACACAAGGAGCCGGGCCGTAAAAAAGCGGGACGAAACCCGGTGTTTGACCGGTTTCATCCCGCTTGTTGTCATTCGCTCGGAATGCAGAGCCGGCACCTATGCTGCGAGAGACGTACTGAACGCTCTCGACGCGACACTTTCATGCCCGGCCCGGCCAAAATTTTTGGAATGTTACAGCATCTGGGCCGGGCTGACTACCCCGGAACAAGCGCTTTGCCATGGGTAACACCACCTCCGACGTCGCCAGAGGCCCACAAAACTCAGTCCAGGCCCAGCACGTCGGACATGCCGTAGCGTCCCGCCTCACGCTCGGCGACCCAGCGTGCTGCGCGCACCGCGCCCCGGGCGAAGGTCATGCGGCTGGACGCCTTGTGAGTGATCTCGATGCGCTCGCCTTCGGTAGCGAACATCACGGTATGCTCCCCGACGATATCGCCGGCACGCACCGTGGCGAAGCCGATTTCCTTGGGATCGCGAGGACCGCACTGGCCTACCCGCTCGAACACCCCGTGCTCCTTGAGGTTGCGATCCAGCGCCCCGGCGACCACCTCGCCCATGCGCAGGGCGGTACCGGACGGCGCATCGACCTTGTGACGATGGTGGGACTCGATGACCTCGATATCATAGCCCTCGTCGCCCAGCGCCTTCGCTGCAGTCTCCAGAAGCTTCAGGGTCAGATTGACGCCGACGCTCATGTTGGGCGCAAACACCGTGGGCACTCGCTCGGCATAATCGTCGAGCTCGGCCTGCTCGTCATCGGACAGACCGGTGGTGCCGATGACGATGGCCTTGCCATGCTCGGCACAGAAGGCCAGGTTGGCCAGGGTCACCTTGGGCGCGGTGAAATCGATCAGCACGTCGAAGTCATCGACGATGGCCTCGAGGGAGTCCACCGCCGCCACGCCCTGGCGGCCGACTCCGGCCAGCTCGCCCAGATCGGCGCCAGCCAGCGAACTGCCCGGCTCGACGATGCCGCCGGCGAGGGCGGCGTCGTCGTCCTGCATCACGGCGTTGACCAGGGTGCGGCCCATGCGGCCGGCGACGCCGACGATGGCGATACGGGGGGCGGTACGGCTCATGCAATCTCCTGGAGAAACGAGAGTTCGAACAGACAGGCGGATCAACGTAGATACGCCAAAATGTAAAGGGATTCGGCGCAGTATACCAACGTCGCTCCCTCTTGCCTCGCCCTGGCCTTCACGCTGACATTCCCGCCCGACAGGACCGCCCCATGCCGTTCAGAAAAATGCTCCGATTGCCCCTTATCAGCACGCTGGCAGCGTCCCTGTGGCTTGGCGGCTGCACCGCCCAGGTCAAGCCGACCAGCTTGCAGGGCGAGGCCCCCGCCCAGCCGGGGCTGAGCATGTGCGGCACCCTGGCACTGCCGAGCCAGTGGCGTCCCACCGAAAACGATACCAGCGTTCCCCTGGGTGGTCTCTCGGCCATGGCCTGGGACACTGACGACAACCTGCTGCACCTGGTCTCCGATCGGGGACGCGTGCACCAGGCAAGGCCAGTACTTGAAGATGGCTGGCTGGTGGACCTGCGCCCGATCACCAGCCACCGATTGAAGGCGCAGGACGGTAAACCGCTGGAAGGCAAGGCAGCAGACGCCGAGTCGCTGGTGCTGGAGAGGGCCGATGATGGCGTCACCGGCAACACCGAACTACTGATCGGCTTCGAGCAGGATCATCGCGTGCAGCGTTTCGCTCTCGACGGGATGCCAGAGGGGAACGCCCTTCGCTCACCGCTTACCCTTGATGCAGGTGCCAATGAAAGCCTGGAAGCACTCACCCGGGTGCCGGGCATCGGGCTGGTGGCGGGTCTGGAGTCACCGCCCGATGGCATGAGCGCGCAAAACGGCGTCAGGCACACCCTTCTGTTCAGCCTGGCGGAGGACGGTAGCGACACGCGCCGGTGGCGCTACCCGCTGGCCTCACCGGCCGACAGCGCCCTGACCGAGCTGCTGGCCCTGGAGAACACTGCCACAGAGACTCCACCGCGGCTGCTGGCGCTGGAACGCGCCTTTTCTCCGCCACGTCCGCTGACCATCAGCTTAAGCCTGGTGGAGCTGCTGCCACCGCCGCAGGTACGGGTGACACGCCTGGCCAGCCTGTCCGCCGGAGAAGGCTGGCGCGTCGACAATATGGAGGGGCTAGCGCAATTGCCCGGTGGCGAATTTCTGATGGTCAGCGACGACAACTTCAGCGCCCTGCAGCGCAACCTACTCGCCTGCTTTCGACTGCCCGAGGAGGCGCTCCCACGATACTGACCCCATTCGCGCCATCGGCCGACGATGTCACTCGGCCACCCTGCTTAGCGGCGGGCCACCAGCAAGTGATGATTGAACCCGTCAGGGCCCCACAGCCAGGCCGACTCAGCATCGGTGAAGCGCAGCGGCTCGCGCCTGACCTGAGAGAAGCCGACCGACTGCAGCGTTGTGACCACGATGCGACCAGGGATCGCCACGTGGTCCACCGGCAAGACGTCGTCACCGGCGCGCACCTGACCAGGCACCAGGCTCCAGGGCCGGGGCCGCTCGCCCGGGGCGACGCCCGGGTCGTAGCGATAGCTGGTCAACGCCTCGAGGCGATCCATGCGCGCCGGGTCAAGCACATAGTCGTGGGTGATATCGAGCCACACCAGCAGGCCACCGGGCTTGAGCGCCTCGAACAGGTTACGGCAGGCACGGGTGAGCATGGCCTGGTGCTGGATGAAGTGGAAGGCGAAGACACTGACCAGGGTATCGAAGGGCGCCTCCGGCAGAACAAGCTTGCGATAGGCGTCCTCGACCCGAAAGCCGAGGCCCGGTGCCTGGTGGCGCCGGCTGGCCAGCGCGACCTGGGAGGGACTGATGTCGATGCCCAGCACCTCTTGCGCACCCTTGCCCTTGAGTTCGGCCGCCAGCGCTCCGTTGCCACAGCCCACATCAAGAAGACGCTTGCCGACCAGATCTTCTTCCAGATTGAGATAGTGAAGAACGGAACCGGTGAAGGTGCCGTATCGCTCGTCGCGGGCCAGCTGGTCATAGCGCTCGCTCAGCGCCTCGGAGAAGACGTCGTTGGCAAGGCCGCGGTCGCCAGGCTGCTGACAAGGGGAAACGGCTTGTGCGCCGAGAAGGGGGCTGGCTGACGGCATGGGGGCTCCTTGGCATTGATGCGCCTTTGCCCCACCTTTACAGCTTCATATAACCACCACCACACCGCACTAAGCCAAATCCGTACACCGCCCACCTCTTTGCCCAATGATGCAAAGATGTCTGAGTAAAACTCGCCTGCTCACGCCTGGCTGCGCAGCTTGACGTCCCGCCGCAGCAGCAGCGCGATGGCCAGCACGACCAGCAGACTGCCCGGCAGCCATTCGAGTGCAAGGCGTTCAGGCGCCTGGGCAAACAGCAACAGCATCGACACAAAGGGCACCAGATAACCGTAGGCGGTAACCGCCGCCGGGGTCAGGATGGCGGTCGCCCGCTGCTGCAGCCAGAAGGTCATTCCGCTGGAGAAGAGCCCGAGATAGGCCACCACCGTCAGATCGAACAGCGTCATTCGGCCCAGCGCGGCCGGATCCCCGAAGACCAGACCCGAAACCCCGATCAGCAGTGCCCCCATCACCAGGCTCCACAGGGTACGCACCCCCGCGTGCTCAGATAGCCAGCCCTTCGCCAACCCCAATTTGGACAACACCGGATACATCGCCGAGGCGATGCAACCAGCGAAGAAGGCGGCTTCGCCCACGCCGAACTGCATGCGGGCAAAGGAGCCACCGGCCTCGGCCCAGGCCAGCCCCACGGCGCCGACGGCGCCAAGTACCAGCAAGGCCAGCAGCGCCAAAGCACGGTGCTCGACCCCCACCAGCCGGCCCAGGCCGTAGGCCAGCAGCGGCACGATGACGAACAGCGTGGCCATGGACAGCGCCGTGGTCAGGTGCGCCGCCCAGAACATGGTGCCGAAGAAGCTCGCCAGACAGAGCCCCATCAACCCATAGAGCCCGAGCCCGGCCAGACTCGGCCGGAGACCAGGCGCACCCCACACCAGCGGCAACACCGCCAGAGCGGCAATCACGAAGCGCAGTGCGGTCAGCGACAGTGGCGGAAGCCCTTCACTCAACATCCCCACCGCCGGAAAGGACAGCCCCACCAGCGTCGCCCACACCAGCATCCCGGCGTGGGCCCACCACACACTGCTATCGCTGGACACCCGGCAATCAGTCGTCATCACGGCTGACCTCCCCTTCCAGCGCCAACAGCAACTGGCGTAGACCAGCCGCCAGGCCTGCCGCCTCATCATCTGCCAGGGCGGCACGCATCGAAGCGAGTTCAGCCAGGTAGGCGTCCAGCAGCGCCGGCATCATGGCCTTTCCCGACTCACTGAGACGAATCAGTACACTGCGACGATCTTCAGGGTTGGCAACACGCTCCACCAGGCCACGACTGGCGAGCCGATCGAGGCGGTGGGTCATGGCCCCTGAACTCAGCACCACCGCCTCGCACAGGGCGTTCGGTGTCAGCCCCTCGTGCACGTCGCGCCGGTAGAGGGTCGCCAGCAGGTCAAACTCGCCTTCCTTCAAGCCGTGCTGCCGGAATACCGCCTGAACCCGACGGTCGACATGCTTCAGCACGCGATACAGCCGGGTAAAGATGCCCATGTCGCCAGGGTCGCGATCCGGGAGAACCCTGCACCACTCCGCCATCAGTCGATCGATGGCATCGTTCGGCCCGGTGGACGGAACCTGCATATCACTTATCTCCAAGAAAAGTATCTTTATTTGAAGATAGTTATTCCGACGCAAAATGCCAAGCCCCTCATGCCCACAACGCCTAACAGCGATGGTCGCCTGGGCGCAACATGCAGTCGGCAACCGCGACGTAGCGTCTACCTTTTCCTCAGAACCACGATAACAACCGCAAGGGGACAACGATGATCGTCAACTGCGTGGCGTATGAAGAAGGACGGCGTCTTTGCAACATCGACAGAGGCGAGATCGATGACTACCGCTCGCGCTCGAACTGCTTTGTCTGGGTGGCGCTGCACGACCCGGACGCCGAGGAGCTCTCCACCTTTCAGGACATCTTCGCGCTGCATGAACTGGCCGTGGAGGATGCCCTGGTCGGCGAACAGCGCCCCAAGGTGGAGGAATACGGCGACGCTCTGTTCGTCGTCACCCAAGTGATCAGCGTCAATCAGGGCGAGGTGCAGCATGGCCAGCTGGCCATCTTTGCCGGTCCCGGCTATGTACTGTCGGTACGTCAGCACTCCGGGCGTGGATTCACCGACGTGCGCGCCCGCTGCGAGCGCGAGCCCGAACTGCTCAAGCAGGGGCCGGCCTTCGTGCTCTATGCGCTGATGGATGTCGTAGTGGACCGCTACTTCCCGGTGCTCGAAGAACTCGAGGCCGAACTGGAAAGTATCGAGGACCAGATCTTCGTCCGTGGCAGCGCCCGCGCCAGCCTTGAGCGGCTGTATCAGCTCAAGCGCCGCACCATGTGCGTCAAGCACGCGGTGACCCCACTGGCCGAAGCCAGCTCCCACCTGTTCGGTGGACGCGTCCCGACGCTGTGCTACGAGACCCAGGACTACTTCCGCGATGTCTACGACCACCTGCATCGAATCGAGGCGGCCATCGATACCATTCGCGAAACCATCATTACCGCCATCCAGGTCAACCTGTCGATGGTGGCCATCGACGAGAGCGAGGTGCACAAGCGCCTGGCCTCCTGGGCGGCGATCTTCGCGGTGGCGACCATCCTCGCCGGCATCTGGGGGATGAACTTCACCCATATGCCGGAACTGGACTGGCGGCTGGGCTATCCGCTGGCGCTGGGAATGATGGTCCTGTGCTGCGGCGCGCTCTACCGACGCTTCCGTCGCACCGGCTGGCTATAGCGCCGATCGCGTCCAGCCAAACTCACTGCCAGACGACGCTGAGCGGCTCCTTGCCCGCCATCCGCTCCAGGTGGCTGGCCACCACGTCCTTGAGGCGCTCCAGCCGCTCGGCGTCCTCGGCCTGGAGGTCGACGCTGAGCTGCGAGTCGGACGCCTTCATCCAGCACTCGCCGCCTGGGAACACCACGTGACCGCTCTCGGCATCCACCTCGAGCTTGTGGGCCCAGTGCTTGCACAGGCGATTGATCAAGCGTTGCCCTGATGCGGTCTCGACGAAGGCTCGGGATTCCACCATGCTTTCCACCGTTTCTGAGAATACGAATATATCGCAAAATCATATCCCCCATGTCATCTCGGCGTCAGGCAACGGCGTGTTGCTGTTCATCGTACCCACGCATGTCTAGCCGTTCTCGGGCGGCGAGCGCCGGCGCGGCCACCCCAGGCGACGGCCTTCCATGGCGGCCAGGGCGGCACCGCCGAGCAACAGCGGCAGCGCCAGCAGAAAGCCGCTCGACAACGGCTGGCCAAACAGCCAGAGATCGGCCAGCACCGGCCACACCAGGGCGATGTACTCGAAGGGGGCAAGCCTCGACACCTCGGCGAAGCGCAGCGCCAAGGTCATGCAGATGTGCGCCGCGCCCCCCAGCAACCCGGCCAGGATCAGCAGCGTCAGCGTCTGGGTCGGCAGTGCTACCCAGCCCAGCGGCAGGGTCGCCAGCCCCGCCAGGGTGCAGGCCAGCACGAAGTAGAAGGCGATGGCACCGGCCCCCTCTGTGCGCGAGATGCGCCGCACCGTGACCAGCGCTGCGGCGGTCAACGACGCCCCCAGCACACCGAGCGCGTAGCCCGACAATTGGCCGGCCTTGTCGGCGTTACCGATATCCGGCACCACCAGCACCGCCACCCCGCCCAAGGCGAGCACAAGTGCCAGCGCCCGCGACGGGGTAAGGCGCTCGCCCAGCAACACCACGCCGCCGATCGCCATCAGTACCGGTGCCAGCTGCGCCAGCAGGGTGGCTTCGGCTACGGGCAGACGCGCCAGGGCCGCAAAGGTGGCAAACATCGAAGCGGCGCCGAGGCTCGAGCGCAACAGATGGCCCAAGGGGCGACGGGTCGCCAGCCCCGCCGGAAACTCTCGACGCCAGGCCAGAAACAGCACGATCGGCAACAGCGCAAAGGCGGAGCGATAGAATACTACCTGGCCCAGCGGCACCTCGTCGCTCACCCACTTCACGCACACCAGCATGGCGGCGAACAGCACCCCGGAGGCGATGCGCAGCACGATGCCCGCCAGGGGCCTATCCCTATCACTCATGATCATCGTCCCTGTTCAGAAGAGCCGCGCCGTCCACAAGCCCTGCCCCACCCAATCAAGCCGCCCAGCAGAACCGCCCACGAGAACCGCCCGAGCGCGACGCCCCGCTGACGGCCCTTGTGCTGCCGACAAAAAAAACCGACCCCCGGCGCCAGGCGTCGGGGGTCGATCATCGTCACTAAGCCCTGGTCGGCGCAGGATCACTCCTGGCCCGAGGGTACGCGACTTACAGCTTCATATCTTCGAAGAACTTCTTCACTCCGTCGAAGAAGCTCGACTTCTTCGGCGAGTGCTGGGCGTTGCTGCCACCCAGGCTGTCCTGGAACTTGCGCAGCAGATCCTTCTGTTCCTCGCTGAGCTTGACCGGGGTTTCCACCACCACCCGGCACAACAGATCGCCGGCGGGGCCGCCGCGCACCGGCTTGACACCCTTGCCGCGCAGCCGGAACAGCTTGCCGGTCTGGGTTTCCGCCGGAATCTTCAGCTTCACCCGACCATCCAGCGTCGGCACTTCGAGCTCACCGCCAAGGGCGGCGTCGACGAAGTTGATCGGTACCTCACACTGCAGGTGACGCCCTTCGCGCTCGAAGATATGGTGCGGCTTGATCGCGACCTGCACATACAGGTCCCCGGGCGGACCGCCGTTGATACCGGCTTCGCCCTCGCCATTGAGACGAATGCGATCGCCGGAATCGACGCCGGCCGGAATCTTCACCGACAGGGTGCGGGTCTCGCGCACGCGACCTTCGCCATGACAGGCGTGGCACGGCACCTTGATGTGCTGGCCGCTGCCGTGACAGGTCGGGCAGGTCTGCTGCACGGCAAAGAAGCCCTGCTGCATGCGCACCTGACCGTGTCCGTGACAGGTCGGGCAGGTTTCCTTGGTGGAACCCGGCTCGGCACCTTCGCCGTCGCAGCGCTCACATTCGATGTGACGCGGCACACGGATGTCGACACTGGTGCCGGCCACCGCGCTCTCGAGGTCAAGCTCGAGGTTGTAGCGCAGGTCGCTGCCCCGCTGGGGCGCATTGGGGTTACGACGTCCGCCGCCACCGCCGAAGATGTCACCGAAGACATCACCGAAGATGTCACTGAAGCCGCCAGCCCCGGCGCCGCCAAAGCCACCACCGCCCTGGCCGTCGACACCGGCATGGCCAAACTGGTCGTAGGCCGCACGCTTCTCGCTGTCGGTCAGGACCTCGTAGGCCTCGGACACTTCACGGAATTTTTCCGCTGAGGTGTCATCGTCCGGGTTACGGTCCGGGTGGTACTTCTGTGCCAGGCGCCGATAGGCCTTCTTGATGTCCTTCTGATCGGCACCGCGCTCGACACCTAGTACCTCGTAGTAGTCTCTCTTGGACATGGGTCTGTCCGCCTCCGTCGCGACGCTCAGCAACACCAACGCGGGAGTCCGGCTCCCGCGTTGGCGTCATCCGAGGTTCAGATGTCGTGGTTACTGCTTTTTCTGGTCGTCGTTGACTTCTTCGTACTCGGCGTCGACCACGTCATCTTCCTTCTTGGCGCCAGCGTCGGCGTCACCCGCCTGCTGGCCAGCGTCCGCCTGCTCGGCGTACATCTTCTGCGCCAGGTTGCCGGAGGCCTCGGTCAGGGCGTCGAGCTTGGCCTGGATGGCATCCTTGTCGTCGCCCTGCAGCGCTTCCTCGAGCTCCTTGATGGCGCTCTCGATGGCCTGCTTCTCTTCCTCGGAGGCCTTGTCGCCGGCTTCCTCGAGGGTCTTGCGAGAGGCGTGGATCATGCCGTCGGCCTGGTTGCGCAGCGCCACCAGTTCCTCGAACTTCTTGTCCTCGTCGGCGTGGGCCTCGGCGTCGCGGACCATCTGCTCGATCTCGTCGTCGGACAGGCCGCTGGAGGCCTTGATGACGATGGACTGTTCCTTGCCGGTGGCCTTGTCCTTGGCGGACACGTTGAGGATACCGTTGGCGTCCAGGTCGAAGGCGACCTCGATCTGCGGCACACCGCGCGGCGCCGGCGGAATGTCCGACAGGTCGAAGCGACCGAGCGACTTGTTGCCGCTGGACTGCTTGCGCTCACCCTGCAGCACGTGAATGGTCACGGCGGTCTGGTTGTCGTCCGCGGTGGAGAACACCTGGGTCTTCTTGGTCGGGATGGTGGTGTTCTTCTCGATCAGCGGCGTCATCACGCCACCCAGGGTCTCGATACCCAGTGTCAGCGGGGTCACGTCCAGCAGCAGCACGTCCTTGACGTCACCGCCGAGCACGCCGCCCTGGATCGCAGCACCCACGGCCACGGCTTCGTCCGGGTTGACGTCCTTGCGGGCGTCCTTGCCGAAGAACTCGGCGACCTTGGCCTGAACCATTGGCATACGGGTCTGGCCACCGACCAGGATGACGTCGTCGATCTCGGAGGCGGACAGGCCGGCGTCGGACAGTGCGGTCTTGCACGGCGCCAGCGAACGGCTCACCAGCTCTTCCACCAGCGACTCCAGCTTGGCCCGGGTCACCTTGACGTTGAGGTGCTTGGGACCGGTGTTGTCGGCGGTGATGTAAGGCAGGTTGACGTCGGTCTGCTGGGCGCTGGACAGCTCGATCTTGGCCTTCTCGGCGGCTTCCTTCAGGCGCTGCATGGCCAGGTTGTCGCCAGACAGGTCGATACCGCTGTCGGCCTTGAACTGGTCGACCAGGTAGTTGATCAGCTTGAGGTCGAAGTCCTCACCACCCAGGAAGGTGTCGCCGTTGGTGGCCAGCACCTCGAACTGCGTCTCGCCGTCGACGTCGGCCACTTCGATGATGGAGATATCGAAGGTACCGCCACCCAGGTCATAGACCGCGATGGTCTTGTCGCCGCGTGACTTGTCCATGCCATAGGCAAGGGCAGCCGCGGTCGGCTCGTTGATGATGCGCTTGACCTCGAGCCCGGCGATGCGACCCGCGTCCTTGGTGGCCTGACGCTGGCTGTCGTTGAAGTAGGCCGGCACGGTGATAACCGCCTCGGTCACTTCTTCGCCCAGGTAGTCCTCGGCGGTCTTCTTCATCTTCTTCAGCACTTCCGCGCTGACCTGGGGCGGTGCCAGCTTCTTGCCCTTGACCTCGACCCAGGCGTCGCCGTTGTCGGCTTCGGTGATGGTGTAGGGCACCATCTTGATGTCCTTCTGGACGACGTCATCCTTGAAGCGACGGCCGATCAGGCGCTTGATCGCGTACAGGGTGTTTTCCGGGTTGGTCACCGCCTGACGCTTGGCCGCCTGACCCACCAGGGTCTCGCCATCATCGGTGTAGGCGATGATGGACGGGGTGGTACGTGCGCCTTCTGCGTTCTCGATTACCTTGGCGCTGTCGCCGTCGAGCACGGCCAGACAGGAGTTGGTGGTACCAAGGTCAATGCCGATGATGCGTCCCATAGGAAATCCTCGAATTCGTGTCTTGCGTAACTGAAGTTTGGCTTGCGGCGTTCGCCGCGGGGTTGCCGACTATCTGGGGGGCGTCTCCGCCGATTTCAAGGCCCCATGTTCAACTCCTGTCGACAACCCGTATCGGTCAGGCCCCGTGGGCCGGATGTTTCAGCCGGCCGCCTGGCTCACTACCACCATCGCCGGGCGCACCAGGCGTCCGTTGAGCACGTAGCCCTTCTGCATCACGTCGATGACGGTGTTGGGGTCGACCTCGGGGTTCGGCACCATGGCCATGGCCTCGTGGTACTGCGGGTCGAACGGCTCGCCCTGGGGCTCGACGATCTCGACGCCGAACTTGGCCAGTACGTCGAGCTGCATCTTCAGGGTCATGGAGACACCCTCGCGATGCACCTCGGAGGCGTCCTCACCCATGGCCTCAAGCGCCTTTTCCAGGCTGTCGACCACCGGAAGCAGGTCCTTGATGAACTTCTCCAGCGCAAACTTGCGCGCCTTCTCGGCCTCGGCTTCCGCCCGCCTGCGCACGTTCTGCGCCTCGGCGGCGGCACGCAGGGCCTGGTCCTTGGCCTCGGTCACGCTCTGCTCGAGCTCCTCGACGCGGGCCGCCAGCACCTCGGCCTCGGGGTTGTCACCGCCTTCCACGGCCTCGGCCTGTGCCTCATCCTCAGCCTGATCGACGATGTCCTCGAGTTCGCCCTCGACGGCCTCGGCAGCATCGACCGCCTGCTCCGGCTCGCCTTCCTGCTCCTGGCGAGCGAGTTCGTCATCCAACGGGGTCTGGGGATCTTTGGCCATGTGCAGCCTCCTGAAGAAGTCCAACAATTGCGGTAGCACCGCCTGTACAGTGGCTGGTCCGGGGACCAGAGGTTGCAGAGGTATATGGGGTTGGCCACAACAATCTCAAGGGGAAAGACGCAGATCCTGATCAGACTTTCCCCGGCAGGCCCAGGATTTGCCGCAGCGCTGACCCGCAACCACTGAAGTTGCTGCGCAAGGATGCATTGAGGGCGCGCCTGGACTACTGTATAAACAGACACCACATGGATGGATAAACAGTAATGCCAACCCCCATCCATTGCGCCATATCGATGCTCTAGCGATTGCGCGAGCGATTGCCGCACCCATCGCCCTGTACGACCGCCACCCTTGCACTGACCGTCGCACCGCTCGGTGACGCCACCAGGAGGCACGCATGCTGACCGAACTCTCGATCCAGGACTTCGCCATCGTCGACCACCTCGAACTCGAGCTCGAGGGCGGCATGACTGCCATCACCGGCGAGACCGGCGCCGGCAAGTCGATCCTGCTTGGCGCCTTGGGCCTGTGTCTCGGCGAACGCGCCGACGCCGGCAGCGTGCGCCACGGCCAGTCCAGAGCCGACCTGAGCGCGCGCTTCGACATTGCCAACCTGCCCAACGCCCGGGCCTGGCTTGCCAACCGAGAACTGCCCGATGACGACTGCCTGCTGCGTCGCGTGGTCACTAAAAGCGGTCGCTCCAAGGCCTGGATCAACGGCCAGCCGGCCACCATCGCCGACCTCAAGTCGCTGGGCGAGACCCTGATCGAGATCCACGGCCAGCACGCCCACCAGGCCCTGCTGGCCGAGGACACCCACCTGCGCCTGCTCGACGACCTGGCCGGCCACCGTGAATCGGTGAGCCGACTGGCCGAGCTCTATCGGGAGTGGCAGTCCACCCGGCGACAACTGAAACGGCTGGCCGACGACGGCGATGAAATCCGCGCCCGTCGCCAGCTGTTGCGCTATCAGGTGGAAGAACTCGACCAACTCGGCCTGGGCGAAGACGAGCTCGAACAGCTCGAACGTGAACAGGAGCTGCTGGCCCACGCCGAGTCGCGCCTGGCGGAGACCCAGTTCGCGCTCGACTGCTGCGATGGCGAGGAAGGCGGTGCCCTACCCCTGCTCCACCAGGCAAGCCAACACCTGGCCGCCCTGCCCGGCAGCGACAAGGGAGCCCTGGCCAACGCCATCGCCTTGCTGGGTGACGCCAGCATTCAGCTCGAGGAAGCCGGCCGCGAACTGCATCAGGTGGTCGCCGACGTGGAGCTGGACCCGGAGCGCCTGGCCTGGGTAGAGCAGCGCCTGGGCGAGGCTCACCGCATCGCTCGCAAGCACCATGTACTGCCCGACGAGATCGTCGCCCTGCACCAGCGCCTGACGGCAGAACTTCAGGGGCTGGAGGGCGGTGACGAGGACCTCGAGGCGCTGACCGAGAAGGCCGACGCCCTCAAGGCAGAATGGCGTGCCCTGGCAGAGACCGTCAGCGCCGCTCGCCAAAAGGCCGCCAAGCGTTTCGGCAAGGAAGTCCAGCAGCAACTGGCGTTTCTGGCCATGGGCAAGGCCCGCTTCGAGGTCGACGTCAGTCGGCGCGATGCCGCCGCTCCAGAGGGCATGGACCGGGTGCGCTTTCTGATCGCCGCCAACCCCGGCCAGCCGCCACGCCCGCTGGCCAAGGTAGCCTCCGGTGGCGAGCTGTCGCGTATCAGCCTGGCCATTCAGGTGATCGCCGCCCAGCACTCCACCATCCCCAGCCTGGTGTTCGATGAGGTCGACGTCGGGGTGTCCGGTGCCACCGCCGAGATCGTCGGCCAGCTGCTCAAGCGACTGGGCCAGGGTGGCCAGGTACTAACGGTGACCCACCTGCCCCAGGTCGCCGCCCAGGCCCACCACCATCTGCACATCGAGAAGAAGGCGCGCAAGGATTCCACCCGCACCCGCATGGCGCATCTGGACGAAGCCGGGCGGGTCGGCGAGCTGGCGCGCATGCTCGGCGGCGTCAAACTCTCGGACCAGACCCTGGCCCATGCCCGCGAGATGCTCGACGCAAGCCAAAGGGCGCACCACTAGGCCCGGCGAACCCAGACAGCACAGAAAAGCGATACTGAAGAGCAGTACGCAAGAAAAAGCAGCATTTTACAGTGAGCCAACAACGCAAGCGCCACGCCCCCAATTGACGGGGACGTGGCGCTTTTGTGTATCCACTGGCCGAACAGCGCTGATCACATCTTCCAGACACGAGAAAGCCTCCGCCCGGGGGCAGAGACTCTTGCTCAGCGCTACGCGCAGAGGGATCCGTTACTTCTTGGCGATGCCTTCCTGACGCGTCGCCTTGGAACCCTTGGGTCTGACGTAGAGGACCAGCGCGTGATCGACGAGTTCGAAGCCGTGCTCCTCGGCGATCTCCTGCTGCCGACGCTCGATGGTCTCGTCGAAGAACTCGATGATCTCACCGCTTTCCAGGCACACCATATGGTCGTGATGCTCTTCCTGGGAGAGCTCGAAGACCGCATGGCCACCGTCGAAATTGTGTCGGATCACCAGGCCCGCCGACTCGAACTGAGTCAGCACGCGATACACCGTCGCCAGGCCCACATCTTCACCGGCTTCGAGAAGCGTCTTGTACACGTCCTCGGCGCTGAGGTGGTGCTGATCGGTGGCAGATTCGAGGATCTGCAGGATCTTTACGCGCGGCAGAGTGACTTTCAGTCCAGCCTTGCGCAATTCATGGTTCTTGTCGGCCATGGTTGCTCTTCGCAGTATCAGGTAGGGTCGGGTATGATCGACCGACCCCACGATAGTGAAGAACAGGCGCAAATGCAAAAGTTGACCGGAATTGTCACCCTTTCACTGGCCCTGGCGCTGACCAGCGGCTGCACCTACTTCAGCGTGTACAAGCGCGACCTGGCACAGGGCAACCTGGTGACCAACAGCATGGTCGAACAGCTGCGCCCCGGCATGTCCCGACAGGAGGTCATCAACCTCATGGGCTCGCCGCTGCTGGAGGCCCCGTTCAGCGCCGACCAGTGGGACTACGTCTACCGTCTCGACGAAGCTTACGGCGACGTGATGCAAAGACGCGTCACCCTGACCTTCGCCGGCAACAACCTGGTCAATATCGACCGGGAAGGCGACTTCAGCATGAACCCGGACGTGGCAGGCAAGCATAGCTACGGCGTAGGCCCCACCAGCGGCGGCGGCGACGATAACCCCGAGGGCGAAGCCAATATCGAGCCGATCTACAACCGCACCGTGGACCCCGAGCGCGAGTAAGCCGTTGGCGCCAGCGAGAACACGCATCAGGGTGGCCACAACGGCCACCCTGGTTGGTTCTACGCCTGGTTGGTTCTACACCTAGGTGCTTCCATGCGCAGCGCCTTCGCTCAGACGGCGACGCACCTGCCCCGGCCGCCCAGGGTCGCTAGGAGGAAGAGCGGCTACGAGCCGCCCTCTCTGCCCTCGCCGCCTTGGGATCGATCTTCAACGGTCGATAGACCTCTACGCGATCACCGTCACGCAGTATCTGCCGTGAGGGTTCTTTCAACGCCTTGCCGAAGATACCGAGACTGGCCTCGCTGAAGGTTTCCACAGGCAGTTCGGGAAACAGCGACGGCAGGTCGGCCAACGCCAGCGCTTCGCTGGCGGTCGTGCCCTTGGCGACGCGCAGCGCGACAAGACGTTGCTTGTGCGGCAAGGCAAAGGCCACTTCCACGCGAAGCACCTCGTCGCTTGCGTCTTCCTTTATATCTGGCCCCGCCGAGTGATCGGCGGGTGCCGGCTCGACGCGAGGAGTCGAGGGTCTTGCGCTGTCAGCGCCCATAGAGCTCATCGGCACGCCGCGTGAAGGCATCCACCTGCTGGCCCGCGATCTGCTGGAAGACCTTGCCAAAGGCCATGCCGAGCAGCCGGCTGGAGAACTCGAAGTCCATCTCCAGGCTGACCTTGCACACGTTCTCGCCCATGGTGATGAATTTCCAGCGTCCGTCCAGTCGCTTGAACGGCCCCTTTACCAGCGACAGCTCGATACGGTCAGGTTCGTGCAGGTCATTTCGGGTGACGATGGTCTGCTCGATGCCGGCCCGCCCCAGGGTCATTTCGCCGATCAGGTGCGATTCGTCCTTCTCCAGCAGCCGCGCGCGACGACAGCCCGGCAGAAACTCCGGATAGCGCTCGAAATCGTTGACCAGATCGAACATCTGCTTGGGGGTGTGCCGCACCATGGCGGACCGATTGACGGTTGGCATTGACCTCTCCGCTGACTTCCAGAAGCCCAGGGCGTATCATGAGCGGTTATTTCGGCCTCAAATGGTAGCACGCTTCCCCGGCAGAACTGGAGACAGCCGAAAGGGGGACCGACGGGCAGCGCCGCCGTGGCAACCGCCTGGCGTCGACCCGGAAGGCTACACATCGGGCCACATCGGTTACGACACCGCTTCCACGACCGATTCAGACATCAAGAGGTTCCATGGCCAGCAAGAAGGGAAAGGACAAGGGTCCCGGCAACAACACCATCGCTCAGAACAAGAAGGCGCGCTTCGAATACCATATCGACGAGTCCTTCGAGGCCGGGCTGGTGCTGGCGGGATGGGAGGTCAAGAGCCTGCGTGCCGGCAAGGCCCAGCTCACCGACACCTACATTCTAGTGAAGAACGGCGAGGCCTGGTTGCTCGGCAGCCATATCATGCCGCTCAACACCACCAGCACCCACGAGGTGGCGGACCCCACGCGCACGCGCAAGCTGCTGCTTCATCGCAAGGAGATCGCCAAGATCTTCTCGCGCACCCAGGACAAGGGGCACACCTGTGTGCCGCTGAAGCTGTACTGGAAAGGCAGCCGGGTGAAGTGTGAGCTGGCGCTGGTGACGGGCAAGAAGCTCCACGACAAGCGCGCCACCGAGAAGGATCGCGACTGGCAGCGTCAGAAGGGCCGCGTCATGCGGGAACAAAACCGCGCCTGAGCCGTCAGATGTAGTACAGACCGCCGGATCTTTGGTACACTGGCGGGGCGTTACGGGGGCGACATGGTTTCGACGCCGATGACAACCCCTGAGGTGCATGCCGAGAGCGTGATGTATCTCGTAAATCCAACATCACGACTAAATAGTCGCAAACGACGAAAACTACGCTCAGGGCGCGCTGGCAGCGTAAAAACTGCTAGCTTCTAGTCCTACCCGGCGGCGACGTGCTCATCCGTTGCCAATGGGCTACGAGCCAAGATAGGTGAGATCGCGGTTGGCGCTGTCCTCTCGTCAATCGCTAAACTTTGGAGGAATCGCGTTTCGGGATCCTGCCCGTCGGAGCCCGAGGCGTTAAATCAAATGACGGAACTAAGCATGTAGAGCCAATGGGCGAGTGTCGGCGGACGCGGGTTCGATTCCCGCCGCCTCCACCAACACCGACGAAAGAACCTCCCTTGTGGAGGTTTTTTTGTGCCCGACAGTTTCCAAAGGCAAAGAAGACCCAAGGGCGAGGTCGGCGCTCTCTACAGACCCAGGGGTTCGATTCCCGCCGCCTCTACCAACACCGACGAAAAGGCCACCTCATCTGAAGGTGGCTTTTTTGTACCCGGAAGATACGGTGAGCCAAGGGCGAGGTCGGCGCTCTCTACAGACCCAGGGGGTTCGATTCCCGCCGACTCCACCAACACCAGAAAGATGCCACCTTCCCAAAGGTGGCATTTTTCGTTTCAGGGCACACCCCCAGAAAAGCAGAGCCAAGGGCAAAGTCGGCGCTCTCTACAGACCCAGGGGTTCGATTCCCGCTGCCTCCATCAACACCGACGAAAATGCCACCTTGTGTATCAAGGTGGCGTTTGCTGCTGGAAGATCTCGAGCCCCAGCGACGATGGCCAGGTAAGCGCGTGACAGTGCCTGTGATGGCGGAGAGGTAGGTGGCGTCGGCTCTCACTCTTCCTGACGCTTTCCTTCGACAGGTGTGAGCGGGCTGTAGTCCTTGCGCGTGGCCAGGAACTCGGGGCGAGGCTTGTTGCCGCAGTAGGGATCGTGGAGGGTATTCTCGACACTGTTATAGACGAAGAACAGATTGCTCCTCGGCCAGCAGGACATATTGATATTGGAGCCGTGCAGCGTATTGCACTCGAACATCACCAATGAGCCAGAATCGCCTTTCGGCGCCTCTATATCGTTCTCCAGCATCAGTTTCTTCAGGCTGGCGGCATCAGGAACACCGATGTCCTGGCTCTTCAATGACTCCTTGTAGTTGTCCTCCGGGGTGCGTCCGACACAAGGAACGAACTGCTTGTGGGACCCGGGAATCAGCATCAATGGGCCGTTGAATTCACCGTTATCCGTCAGGATGATCGAGCAGCTCAGTGACCGCATCCGAGGCATGCCGTCTTCGCTATGCCAGGTCTCGAAGTCCGAGTGCCAGTCAAAACCTTTCCCCTTGAAGCCGGGCTTGTAGTTGATACGCGACTGATGGATGTAGACGTCGCTACCGAGTATCTGCTGCACCATGGCCAATAGCCTCGGTTCCCGTGTCAGACGGCTGAAACGATCCGAGACTTGATGTATGCCGAAGATCGACCGGATCTCCTGTTTTCCGGGCTCCAGCACCGTCCCTTCGGACAATTTGAGGTCCTCGTCTTCCTCGTACTCCCGCAATTCCTGGATAAAGGCATCCATCTCCTCCTTGTCGAAGAAGTTCTCGAAAGAGAGAAAGCCTTTTCTATCAAACTCATCAAGCTCTTCTTCGCTGAGGGGGCCGTTCGCTCGCTGCTGTTCATCGCAATGAACGACCGGGTCGATGCGCTCGAACATGCCCAGCTTGCGCTCCAGGCGTGTCGGAAAAAGATCCTGTGTATCTCGCATGGTGGCTTGCTCCCTTGTCATGGCAGAATCGCTGAACGAAAGACGAAGACGCCACGCCTGCCCGAGTCACCAATAAACCGTCGCGGACAAGACTCGATGGGCGCTTTATGTCAAAGCTGTTGCAATAGCGTCTAAACAACGTCAATTCGAAAGTCATCAAGGTAATCCTTTACGTCGCCATCAGACGCTGCCAGAGCAGGGCGCTGTTTCGTACTTCTTATTGAAAAGAGTTGTAACGCCGTGTGACTTCACTTCTTCACATTACTTCGAATCTCGACGGTCAGATTCAGCGGCGGCCAAGGTAGCACCGCTGTGCCCAGGCAAAAGCGCAAAAACCTCCAGCGAAAGGACACCTCCACGAAAGAACACAGGCCGACACACTCCCTGGCGAACGTCGCTCTTCCTTTCATATGATTTCGCCCACTCGCCTCTGGATACGTTTCGGTATTCAGGCAACTGGCGTTGAAGACGTAAATGGCAAGTGATTATGCTGGGACTGATCCGGGTCGAACCTGGCGGAGTCTGGCTTTTCGTCGTTGGGTCTGTCGAGCCTGCCAGGCAGCAAACTATTAACGCCGGTACGACAATCTTCTTTCCCTTCAAGGAGGTAACCATGCCAGCGAAATCGAAAGCCCAGCAGATGGCGGCAGGAGCGGCCCTCGCTGCCAAGCGCGGAGAACAGAAGGTGAGCGAACTCGACGGTGCCGCCCGGTCGATGTACGACTCGATGAGCGAAGACGAACTGGAAAAGATGGCGTCGGCCGAGCGTACCGGCAAGCCCAGGCACGATTCGCAGTCCTAGGGCTTGTCTGAAAAGTGCCTGCGCTCGGTAATACGGCGTTAAAAATCGGATCAAAATGCTCATTTACACCCCGTAAACTGCGCTTTCTCACCGATTTTTGCCTTGTCTAACCTTCGATCGTCGACTTTTCGGACAGCGCCTAGCCAGAGAACAGCGCCGGATCAAGGCTCCCGTCGATCCTTAAGCGTAGATTAAGGTTTTGCGCCCCATACTGCCTGAGAGACAGTTGGGTAGATCGACGGAGAAGACGCCATGCGGGCACTACTGGTGGAGGATGACCCTCTGTTGGGGGACGGTATCAAGGTCGCACTTGAACGAGAGGGCTATGCAGTCGACTGGTTCACCTGCGGCAAGCCGGCCCTCGAGGCGCTGACCCTGGAGGCGTTCTCGGTGGTGATCCTCGACCTTGGCCTGCCCGACTGCGATGGACTGGAGGTCCTGAGACGCCTGCGCCAGCAAACTGCCCTGCCGGTCCTGATCCTGACCGCCCGTGACGCCGTGGAAGAACGTATCCAGGGCTTGGACGCCGGGGCAGACGACTATGTACTGAAGCCCTTCGACCTCCAGGAACTGCTGGCGCGCCTGCGCGTGGTGATTCGACGAGCGGCCGGTCGCGCCAGTTCCACCATCGACGTCGGCACACTGTGCATCGATGAGGCTCGCCATTGTGTCGACTGGGAGGGACGCGGTATCGCCCTGAGTCGTCGCGAGTTCGCCCTGCTGATCGAGCTCGCCCGTCATCCCGGCCAGGTACTGTCGCGTCCCCGCCTGGAGAGCCTGCTCTACGGCTGGGGCGAAGAACTCGAGTCCAACGCGCTGGAAGTTCACGTACATCATCTTCGCAAGAAGCTGCACAAGGAGATGATCACCACGGTGCGTGGCATCGGCTATCGCCTCAATACCGACTTCCTGGCCATCACCCCGTGATGTCGATCCATCGCTATCTTTTCCGCACCCTGGCCCTATCCCTGGCCATGGTGGCGCTATTGTCGGTGGTGGCCGCCTGGCTGATCTCGCAAAACGAGCTGGAGGAGATCCTCGATGCCCAGCTCGCCTTCACCGGCAGGGGGCTGATGAGCATGCTCCCCGAGGCACCCGAGGCAGACGACTATCAACGTCTGGCCCGATGGATGGACCAGCGCAAGGCCAGCGCCCACCTGTACACCGACAGCGGCACGTCCGATGACCTGCCGGTGGCACCCGGCCAGACCTATCACCACGAAGAGCGCAAGATGGGCTTCGGACTGTGGACCGAGACCGGCCAGCCGGTGGTGATTGGCCCTGGATGGCAAGACGTCGATCGCCAGCCCCAGATGCCGCCACCTGGTGAGCAGGGTTTCGAGTGGCGATCGCTGGGCGAGTCTCGCTGGCGGGTCTTTGCCCTGCATGACCCGGGTCGTGGTCTGTGGCTACAGATCGGTATCGAGCAGGACTTCTTTCTCGACATCATCGAGCGCATCGCGCTCAATCACCTCTGGCCCATGCTACTGCTGATGCCGCTGTGCCTGCTGCTGGCGCTGCGTCATATCCGGCGCGGCCTGCGCCCCATCGAGCGACTATCGCAGCAGGTGGAGCATCGCGACTCCGCCGACCTCAGCCGCATAGCACTGGACGTACCGACGGAACTGGCTGGCCTCAGAGGGTCGCTCAATGACTTTATCGGGCGACTCAAGGCGACCCTGGAAAAGGAGAGACGTTTTACCGCCGATGCCGCCCACGAGCTGCGCACTCCGCTGGCAGCCCTCAAGATCCACCTGGACAACGCCCTGGCGGGCGAAGGCGACGCCCTGCCCAAGGCTCGTCAGGGTGTCGAACGACTCCAGCGCGTGGTAGAGCAGCTTCTGGTACTCGCACGGGTCGATCGCCACACCGCCGCGGCACCGGAAAGCGTAGACCTGCGCTCCCTGCTGCTGGACCTCGCGGCCGAGCTCTGGCCGCTGGCCGACGCCCGTGGCCAGCAACTCCGCCTGGAAGACGTCGACCCGACCACGGTCATGGGCAATGCCACGGAGCTCGGCATCATGATCCGCAATCTGCTGGACAACGCGCTGCGCTACACACCCGACGGTGGCACCATCGAAGCCATCCTCCAGGCAGAGCCCCAGGGTGTTCGCCTAAGCATCCTCGATAGCGGCCCCGGCATTCCCGATACGCACATGGAGCGTGTCGCCGAGCGCTTCCATCGCGCCAGCGACGCCACCATCACCGGTAGCGGTCTGGGCCTTTCCATCGTGCTTGCACTGGCTCATCAGCAAGAGGTCGAAGTCAGCCTGAACAACCGTGAGTCTGGAGGGTTGAACGCCACGCTCCGCTGGCGTCAGCACGCCAGCGCCGCGAGGTGAAGCGCTTTCACTGGCCGTCACCGGCCCACCCGGAGGAAAACGTCACAGCTGTCCGCCCATTTGCTCCAAAGCTCATCGTGAAGAGGCACGGAAATACCAGAATGCTTTCCTGATGTAACAGGGGGCCACGTAAAGCTTTGCCCGAATCGGCAACCAAGGTCGACTCGACTAAAGACAACGGCACTTTATCAGCGCTGTCTCAGCGCCTGACAACGCCTGCCTACTATGATTTTCTTCTCTGAGCCAGACGCCGGCATTTACACTTTTTTCACCGCCAGGACAACAATATAGCGCCCTGTATCACGCAAGCATTGACCGACAATTCTATACTCAAACGCGGATCCATCATGCTGGCGTGGCGACCACTCAGCCCGGCAGGAGCCTTTGCTCTACGCGCCAGGTCATGCTAATCAATGAAGAGGTTGTCTTAAGGCCTTACTACAAGGGACCCACCCCGACCCATGCCGCCCATCTTTATTACCTACCCGCAGGTCGCCCAGGCCATACAAGGAGTACACACGCCCTGGCTCGTCGTCCTGTCGTGTCTGGTGGCACTGGTATCGGTGTATTCGGCCATGGCCGTCGGCGAACGCGTTCACTCTGCGCGATGGCAACATCGACGCAGGGCCTGGTGGCTGGCCGGTGGCACCATGATGGGGCTAGGCATCTGGAGCATGCACTTCACCGGCATGCTCGCCTATCGTCTGCCCTTTCCCGCCCATCATGGTCTGTGGCTGACCCTGGCTTCTTTGCTGCCGGCGGTGGTCGCCGGCCTGATCGCCGTGGCGGCGATGGCTCGCAGGGGACTGTCCACCACGCGCAAGATCATCGCGGGATGCCTGCTGGGGCTGGGTATCGCCACCATGCACTACACCGGCATGGCAGCCATGGAGGCGCCTGCCAGCATGCGCTTCGCTCCCATTCCCTTGCTGCTGTCACTGGTGATCTCGCTGCCCTTTGGTATCGCCAGCATCTACAGCTTCCATGCGTCCAGACATTTGCCCCGCGTGCAGGGCATTCGCCTGGGCAGCCTGCTGGCAGCAGTTTTCGCCGCCCTGGCCATCTGCAGCATGCACTATTCGGCCATGATGGCGGTGTACTTTCTGCCGGACCCAGGCTGGCAGGCGACGGCACCAATGGCCCATCACGGCTCGCTACTGGCCACCGCCGTCGCCGTGCTGTCATTTCTGTTTGCGGTGGCCACCCTGGTCACGGTGCTTGTCGACAGGCGACTACAGGACAGCGCCATGCGCATGCAGGTCTCACGCCGCCAGTTGGTGGATGTCATCGAATCGATGCACGATGGCGTCGTACTGCTGGATCAGCGTGCCCGCATGATCATGTGCAACCACGCCTTCGAGACCCTGACAGGAGTGCCCCACACCGACCTCCAGGGCCACTCGATGCTCAAGCTCAACACCCTGCTGCGGCTCGATCAGCATCGCAGCCAGGTACTGCGCTCGCTGCGAGAAAATGGCGCCTGGATCGGCGATGTCGAGGTCCGACACCGCCAAGGTCGCCGCTTCCCTGCGCGCCTGAGCATCAATCGTGTACGCGCCGACGAGGAAGGAAGTGGGCATTTTGTCGCCACCCTCAGCGATACCTCCGCCCACCATGACGCCCAGCAGCATATCCGTTACCAGGCCTATCACGACGGTCTGACCACCTTGCCCAATCGCAGCTCGCTGCAGGAGCGCATCCACGCCCTGCAACTGGCCAGCGACATCAGTGGCCGGCACATCATGTTGCTGCTGGTGGATATCGACAACTTCAAGGGCATCAATGATGCCCTCGGTCAGGCCACCGGGGATCGCCTGCTCAAGGCGCTGGCGGCCCGTCTCAGGCCCTGGGCCAGGCAAGCCAACGATCTGGCGCGGCTGAGCAGCAATGAATTTGCGCTGCTCTACGACGGTCTCTCGGTCTCCCCTGAGAATGCCATGGGGCAGGCCAGGGAAAAGGCACGCAGCGTACTGGAATCCTTGAACGGCGACTATTCGCTGGCCGGCGAGCGCCACAGCTGCCGCGTCAGCGGCGGCTACCTGTTGTTTCGTGGCGGTGACCTCGGCGTCAGCGAACTGCTCAAGCGCGCTGGCCTGGCCCTGCTCGAGAGCAAGAGCGAGGCCGCCCAGCGTCCTTGCGCCTTTGAAGCCAGCATGGTCGAGCGCCTGAATGCTCGACTCAGGCTCGAGCGACAGCTCAAGGACGCGGTCGTCGGCGAGCAATTGCGCCAGTACCTGCAGCCTCAGGTCGATCACCAGGGCACGATTACCGGCGCAGAGGTACTGCTGCGCTGGGAGCATCCGGAGCTGGGGCTGGTCTCGCCGAGTGCCTTCATCAGCCTGGCCGAGGACACCGGCCAGATCATCGAACTGGGCAACTGGGTGCTGCGCAAGACCTGTGAGCTGCTGGCCGACTGGCAACACGACCCCCACAGAAGCGCCTGGACCCTGTCGGTCAACGTCAGCGCCCGGGAATTCCAGCGCGCCGACTTCGTCACCGGCGTGGAGAGGGCCCTGACGGATACCGGGGCGCCTGCAAGCCAGCTGACCCTGGAGCTCACCGAGTCCTTGATGCTGGGTGAGGCCTATCCGGTCATCGATACCCTGACCCACCTGCGCACCCTCGGGGTGCGCTTCGCCATCGATGACTTCGGTACCGGCTACTCCTCTCTGGCCTACCTCAAGCGCCTCCCGCTGGACAGCCTGAAGATCGATGTGGCCTTCGTCCGCGATCTGACCGATGACCCCACTGCGGCTCCCATCGCCCAGACCATCATCGCCCTCGCCCAGACCCTGCAACTCGGTGTCATCGCCGAGGGTGTCGAAACCGTGGAGCAGCAAAAGCGGCTGCTGGAGCTGGGCTGTCGTTCATTCCAGGGTTACCTGTACTCGAAGCCCCTTCCCCTCCATCAATTCCTGGCCCTGTCGTCGCGCCGCCGACTGCCGGCAGGTGGATCGGCGATGCCACTGCTTCAGGGCTGACGATTTCTCTGACATGGGCATATGCGAGAAGGTCTCGACGCGGGTACGCCTCTTCCCGCGGAACACCTCTACGTGAGGTATCACCTTTGCTGAACTTGCATTACCGCCACCAATTGGCAAGATGGACACCCTGACCCGAGGCGACTCCATCCCCCATGAACGACCCCCTCAACCACGACGAACGCGCATCGCTGATTTCCCCGGAAAGCCACGTCGAGGGGTTTCGCAAGGCACGAGACGCCCGCCGCACCGAACTGATCGAAGACTACGTCGAGCTGATCTCGGATCTGATCACCGACGGCGGTGAAGCGCGCCAGACCGATATCGCCCGCCGCCTGGGCGTCGCCCAGCCCACCGTCGCCAAGATGCTAAAGCGTCTCGATGACGAGGGCCTGATCATCAAGCGCCCCTACCGCGGCATCTTCCTGACCGACAAGGGCAAGGCCCTGGCCGATGCCAGCCGCGAACGACACCAGATCGTCGAAGCCTTCCTGATCAAGCTGGGCATCAATCCCGAAACCGCGCGGGTCGACGCCGAAGGCATCGAGCACCATGTCAGCGCCGAGACCCTGGCCGCCTTCGAACGCTTTCTGAAACGCTGACGCCATCGCCGGAGCCCATCAGGCTCCGTGCCCCCCCTCTGCCAACACTATGCCAGCCCTCAGCCAGCCCCTGGCCACCTCCAGGCTAGTGGGCCTGTCGGTGCGCTCCAACGCGCGAATAGCCTGACTCGATCACCTCGATTAGCGCTCTACGCTTGACGCGAGGGGCCTTAGGCGCCAAAACTTAGCCACGTCTATAAATGATAGCCAAATAGCACTTCGGTGCTGCTTGCGCGTCGTTCTTGCCCCGAGGAGCCCTGTTCATGCGTCGTTCAGCCCCGGCTTCGGCCCTGCTGACCCTGGCCTCGCTGGCCGCTCTGACCACCACCCAGGTTCACGCCCAATCCGACGCCGCGAAGACGCAGGCGCCGCTGGATGTGGTCGTCACCGTCGGCATGCTCGGCGATCTGGTCGAGCAGGTGGGCGGCGACTGCGTCGCGGTCAACACCATGATGGGGCCGGGGATCGATCCCCACCTGTACCAGGCCAGCGCCCGCGACGTGCACGATCTCGATAAGGCCGAGCTGATCCTCTACAGCGGCTTTTCACTGGAGGGCCAGCTCGGCAAGGTGTTCGATCGATTTTCCCGGATCAAGCCCACCGCCGCGGTAAGTGAACAGGCCGTCGGCGACGACCAACTTATCCACACCCAGGACGCCTATGGCGTCGACCCCCACCTGTGGATGGATGCAGGACTCTGGGCCCGGAACGTTCCGGTCATCGCTGAACTGCTGGGAGAGCAGCGTCCGCACTGTGCCGAGGCCATGCAGCAGCGCGCCGAGGCCTACCAGGCGTCACTGGCCGAACTCGATGACTGGATTCAGGCCAGCATCGACAGCATCCCGGCCGAGCAGCGCATCCTGGTGACCGCCCACGACGCCTTCGGCTACTACGGACGCGCCTACAGCATCGAGGTGGCCGGCATCCAGGGGCTATCCACCGCCACCGAGACCGGCGTGGCCGATATTCGCCGCATGGCCGAGCTGGTGGTCGAGCGTGGCGTTCCCGCCATGTTCGTCGAGAGCACCATCAATCCGCGCACCGTCCAGGCGGTGATCGACGCCGCCGCCGATCAGGACCACCGGGTCGAGATCGGCGGTCAGCTCTATTCCGACGCCATGGGCGCCAAGGGCACCCTGGAGGGTACCTACATCGGCATGCTCAAGAGCAACACCGAGCATATCGTCAGCGCCCTGGGCGGTCAGCCCGCTCCCTTGCCTGAGGCCCTCGCGGCGCAGATCGCCTCCGCCAGCCAGGACGCCGACCAGTGAACACCACCACCCCGCAGCGCTTGAACGCCACCGCGAGGTCGACAGGAGCCACACCATGAGCGAGCAGCTCCACGAACCCGACCTGGCCCTCCACGTGGAGGACCTGACGGTCAGCTACCATGGCAAGCCGGTGCTGTGGGACATCGATTTCGACGTACCGCCCGGTGTCATGGCCGCCATCGTCGGCCCCAACGGCGCCGGCAAGAGCACTTTGATCAAGAGCATCCTCGGCCTGGTGCCCAGCGTCGCCGGCCACGTCACCCTGCATGGGCGCCCCTACCGCCAGGCGCGGCGGCGGGTCGGCTACGTGCCCCAGCGCTCCACGGTGGACTGGGACTTTCCCACCACCGCACAGGACGTGGTCGGCATGGGCCTCTACGGCCGGCTGGGCTGGCTCAGGCGGCCCGGCCGCCGCGAGCGACACGAGGCCATGCAGGCGCTGGAGATGGTCGGCATGGACGGCTTTGCCGATCGCCAGATCAGCCAGCTGTCCGGCGGCCAGCAGCAGCGGGTGTTCCTGGCCCGGGCGCTGGTTCAGAAGGCCGACGTCTACTTCCTCGATGAGCCCATGGCCGGTGTCGACGCCACCACCGAACGCGCCATCGTCGACATCCTGCGCAGGCTGCGGGACCAGGGCAAGACGGTGATCGTGGTCCACCACGACCTGCAGACGGTGCGCAGCTACTTCGACTGGATGCTGATGCTCAACGTGCGAGTGATCGCCCAGGGGCCGGTCAACGACGTCTATACCGCCGACAACCTGCGCCGCGCCTACGGCGGCCAGATCGCCCTGCTCGACGATGTCACCGGCGCCATTCCCGCCGAGCGCGAGCTCGCCGGCCAGCGCCCCGAGGCGCGCCCGCAGGAAAGTCGCGAAGAGGTGCCGAGATGAGCCTGAACGCCCTGCTCGGCGACTACACCCTGCAAAACGTGGTGATGGGCGCGGCGATGCTGGGTCTGGTCAGCGGCGTGCTCGGCTGTTTCGCGGTGCTGCGCAAGCAGAGCCTGCTCGGCGATACCCTGTCCCACGCGGCGCTACCCGGTGTCTGCCTGGGCTTCATCATCGCCGGGGGCCGCGAGATGGGCAGCATCCTTGCCGGCGCGCTGTTTACAGGCTCCTTGGCGGCGCTGGTGATGCTGCTGCTGACCCGCATGAGCCGGCTCAAGACCGACGCTGCCCTGGGCATCTCGCTCAGCGTGTTCTTCGCCATAGGGGTGGTGCTGTTGACCTATATCCAGGGCACCGGCAACGCATCCCAGGGGGGGCTCGACGCCTTCCTGTTCGGCCAGGCCGCCGCCACCCTGCGCAGCGACCTGTGGATCATGGCCGGCGTCAGCGGCGTGGCGCTGGTGCTGGTCGGTGGGCTGTGGAAGGAATTCAAGCTGGTGTCCTTCGACGCCGAATTCGCTGCCACCCAGGGCCTGCCGGTCACACTGCTCGAGGCCTTGATGACAGTGATGATCGCCCTGGCCGTGGTGGTCGGCCTGCAGATGGTCGGCGTGGTGCTGATGGCTGCCATGGTCATCGCCCCGGCGGTGGCGGCGCGTCAGTGGGCCAACAAACTGGAGACCATGGTCATGCTGTCGGCGCTGTTCGGTATCGTCGGTGGCGTCACCGGCGCCTTGATCAGTGCCCTCGGTCCGGGGCTCGCCACCGGGCCGCTGATCATCCTGAGCCTGTCCAGCGTGGTGCTGGTATCGCTGCTGTTTGCGCCTCACCGGGGCTTTGTGTGGGAAATCCTCAAGCTTCAGCGTGATCGGCGCCAGCTACGTCACCAGAGGGTGCTCACCACCCTCTACCAGCTCGCCAGCCACCACGCCGATCGCCAGTATCGCTCCGAGAAACGCATGGTGGACGCCTACCTGGGCACCGACAGCCGGCGCGCGCTGGAGCGCTTGACCGCCCGTGGCCTGATCACCCAGCAGACCCCGCCGTCCCACGAACCCGGTGACCACAAGCGCTGGGTACTGACGCCGGAAGGCTGTCGCGAGGCCGAACGCATCCTCGATGACCTGGGCCGGGGAGGCCGCGCATGATGGCATCGCTGTTCAACAATATTCCGCTGATGATCATGCTGGTCGGCGCCCTCGTCGGCATCGCCTCCAGCCTGGTCGGGACCTTTCTGGTACTGCGCGGCACCAGCATGCTGTCCGACGCCATCGGACACTCCATCGTCTTCGGCATCGTGGTGGTGTGGTTGCTGACCCACCAGGCCAGCGGCCCGCTGCAGATCATCGGTGCGGCGCTCACCGGCATCTTCACGGTGTTTCTTACCGAGCTGCTGGTGTCGACCCAGAAGGTCAAGAAGGACGCCGCCATCGGTCTGGTGTTCCCGGTGCTGTTTTCCCTCGGGGTCCTGCTGATCAACCTCTACGCCAGCGACGTGCACATCGATGCCCACACCGTGCTGCTCGGCGAGATCGGCTTCGTGTGGCTCGACACCCTGCCTATCGGCGGTGTCGAGGTGCCCCGGGCGCTGGTCTCCATGGGCGCCATGACGGCGCTGAACCTGGCCTTCGTAGCGGCCTTCTACAAGGAGCTGAAGCTCGCCACCTTCGACAGCGCCCTGGCCAAGGCGCTGGGCTTCGCGCCGACCGCGCTGTTCTATGCGCTGCTGCTGTTGACCAGCGGCACCGCGGTGGCCGCCTTCGACGCTGTGGGCGCGGTGCTGTTCGTGGCCTTTGTCATCGTGCCGCCCTCGGCGGCCTACCTGCTCACCGACCGGCTGTGGAAGATCTTCGTCTACGCCTCGCTGATCGCCGCCGCCTCCAGCGTCTCGGGCTACTATCTGGCGGTGGCCTGGGACGTCTCCATCGGCGGCATGATGGCGGTGATGACCGGCGTCTTCCTCGCCCTGGCCTTCCTCCTCGGCCCGCGCTACGGCGTCTTCGCTCAATGGCTCGAACGTCGCCGCCAGCGCGAGCTGAACGAGAGCCGTACCCTGATGGTGCACCTCTATCACCACGAGGACGGCCCGGAGAAGGCGGTAGAAAACGTCACCATGGCGCTGCGTGATCACCTGATGTGGGACCCCGCCCGTGCCGAGCGGGTGGTGGAGCGCTCGCGCCAGCGCCATCTGGTCGTCCAGGAGGGCGAGCGTCTGCACCTGACCCAGGCCGGACGCAACCTGGCCCGGGAGATACTCGAGCCCGGCGCCAAGGCCGAGACCGGGGCCTGAAGCACCGCGCGGACCCGGATACGCCTCTGGCAGCGACATAAGCCCAGCTAGCGCAACAAAAAGGGCGGCCAATGGCCGCCCTTTTCGTGTTCCAACTACCGGTAGCAAAATCGCTTACTGGGCCTGGCGAGGGTCCGGCCAGGCCAGACCATCCTCAGATCTTGATGTCGTAGTCCACGTACTTGTGCATCAGCTCGTCGTAGGTGCCGTCTTCCTTGATCTCGGCCAGGGCCTGGTTGAACTGCTCGGCGAGCTCCTTGTCGCGGGGACGGAAGGCCACCGCCACACCATGGCCGAAGTACGACTTGGGCTCACGGATCAACTCGGAGCTGACCACCACCTCGCTGTCGGCCTCGTCCACCTGCAGATTGGCCAGCGCCAGCGGGTAGTACATGAAGGCGCTGTCCAGGCGTCCGGTCTTGACGTCCAGCGCCAGGTCCTCGGCGGTGGCGTAGCGACGAACCTCCATGATGTCGCCATAGGTGTCGGTGATGAAGCGATCGCGGATGGTGCCGCGCTGTACACCCACCGTCAGGCCTTCGAGGCTGTCACGATCGTCGGGGTCGATCTGCTGGTCGCGCAGGGTCACCCACACGCTGGGGTTGGAGTAGTAGGGTTCGGAGAACAGCACCTGCTGTCTGCGCTCCTCGGTGATCGCCATCGATGACATGATGGCGTCGTACTTGCGCGCCATCAGCCCCGGGATGATGCCGTCCCAGCTCTGCTCGACCCACTCGCACTGGCGCTGGATGCGCCGGCACACCTCTTCCCCGAGTTCCACCTCGAAACCGGCAAGGGTGCCATCGGGAAGACGATACTCGAAGGGCTCGAACGGGATATCCACCCCCAGCTTGAGTGGCTCATCCGCCTGAACGGTGGTGGAAGCAAGGGCGGAGAGCCCGATCAGGGCGCCAAGCAGCAGGGGGCGGGAAAACGATCGCATCCGTGAGATTCCTTTTTTGCGTTATGGTTATTGATCTATGCCTTTTGGGCCTGATGAGTCTGCCACTCTCCGCCTGCGCCGCCAAGCCACTTGCAGGACAATGACAGACACCGCCCCACCACGACCAAGGAATTCCGATGCTCAACGGCCGTGCCCTGGCCTATCTGTGTGAAGTGCAGCGCCGTGGCTCGCTGCGCGCCGCCGCCGTCCACCTCAATGTGGACGTTTCGGCCATCAGCCGATTGATCCGGCGCCAGGAAGAAGAGCTGGCGACGCCCCTGCTGACCCGCCACCCCGACGGCGTCTCGCTGACCGAAGCCGGGCGCCTGCTGGTCGACCACCATCGCGCCCAGTGCGACGCCGAAAGCGCCACCCTGTCGCGGCTCAACGCCCTGCAGAGCCTGAACAGCGGGGAGGTCCGTCTGGCGGTGGGCGAAGGCTTCATCGCCGATCTGATCAACGCCCCGCTGCAGACCTTCATGACCGCCCACCCGGGCATCGACATCGTGGTGGTGATGGCCGGCGTCAACGAGGCCATGGCCCTGATCCGCGATCGCGAGGTGGACCTGGCGCTGCTTTATGCCCCACCGGTGGACCCGACGCTGCACTGCCATGTCGAGCGCCGCCACCCGCTGGACCTGATCGTACCCGCCGACCACCCGCTGACGCGGCGCCAGACGCCGCTGACCCTCTACGAGATCAGCGACTGGCCGCTGGCGCTGATGGACAACCCCTTCGGCATGCGCCAGATGGTCGATCAGGTGGCCCACCAGGAGCGCCTGCATCTGACCTCACGGCTGCACACCAATTCGGTGGCGGTGCTGAAGAACTTCGTGCGCTCCGGGATCGGTGTCACCTTCATGCCGGAACTGACCGTTGCCGACGATATCGTGCAGGGGCTGATCCGGGTGTTGCCGCTGGCCCATCCGGTGCTCAATGGTGCCCGCGCCCAGATCGTCAGCCGCCAGGATCGACCGCTCTCGGTGGCCGCCGAGGCGTGCCTGTCCCATCTCAGACGAGGCATGCGCTTCTTTCAGGATGACGCCCCTCGCGTCAAGGCAGCTTGCCGCTACTGAGGCGTTGCCTGAAGATCAACGCCATAGGGTTTGATTAGTCAACGCGACAACGCCTAGTCTCGATATCGACTTGCAACGATGCCGTTTTACAACAACACGACAACACCGGAGAGTCCCATGAGCCTGTTTCGTCCCCTTCCCCTGGTCGCCGCCCTGTCCACCGCTGCGGCGCTGAGCCTGTCGGCCGCTTCGGCGCTGGCCGCCACCACCGTCAACCTGAGCTACAACGGCGCCCCGGATCCGGACAAGAACGCCGTCCACGTCTTCGCCACCAACCTCAAGGAACTGGTGGAAGAAAAGACCGGCGGTGAGCTCGAGCTCAAGCTCTACCCCAACAGCATGCTGGGTGAAGAGCAGGAGCGCATGGAGCAGACCATGGCCTCGCCGAGCCTGAACATCGCCTCCTTCGCCGGCATGTCGCCGATCGTTCCCGAGGTATTCGTCAGCGCCATCCCCTTCCTGTTCAAGGATTTCGATGACGCCCGCACCTTCTTCGACGAAGGCGCCTACTGGCAGGCGGTGAAGGACGATCTCGAGGGCCGCGCCGGACTTGAGCTGCTGGCGGTGGTCGAGGAAGGCGGCTTCCTGGCCTTCACCAACGACAAGACACCGATCGCCGAGCCGGCCGACTTCGAGGGCCTGCGCTTCCGCGCCATGGACCCGAGTCAGGTGGCCCTGTACGAAGCCTTTGGCGCCTCCGGCACCCCGATCCCCTGGACCGAGGTCTACATGGCGCTGAAGACCGGCGTCGCCGACGGCCAGATGAACCCGCCGATGTACATCATCCTGGGCAGCCTGTACGAGGTGCAGGACTACCTGACGCTGGCCAACATCCAGTACTCCGACCAGTTCCTGGTGGGCAACGCCAGCATGATCAACGGCTGGGATGAAGAGACCCAGGCGGCCTTCCGCGAGGCGGTGGCCGAGGCCAACCAGCTGGCTCGTGAGCACAACCAGGCCAAGGTCGACGAGCGCATCACCTACCTCGAGGAGCAGGGCATGGAGGTCATCCGTCCCAGCGCCGACCAGCTCGAGGCCTTCCGCCAGCAGGGCCAGCCGGCCTATCTGGAGTGGCTCAAGGATCAGAACATCGAGCAGCGCTACATCGACATGGCCCTGGATGACGCTGGCGTCGAGCTCAGCAGCGAATAACCGCTAGACCGTGCTCAGGCCCTGGCGGGCCTGAGCCAGACAGCCCAAGCAAGCGCCTGGTGGCCATACCCGTCGACCAGGCGCTGCCCAGAGCGCGGCTGCCTTGAGCCCCTCTAAACTGGGACTTTTCACTAAAGCCCGGTCGCTGGAAAGCCTCAATCTCCGGATAATCCTCGATTGGATGCTGCCCGAGGGCGCTCCGCCGATCTTCACCCCTGCCGTGGAAGCCTTTGCCCATGTCCTGGTCACTTGCCCACTCTCCGCCGCTGATGGCCCTGCGGCGACTATCGCTATGGGTCGCCAGCGCCCTGCTGGTGATCGACTTGCTCGCCATGCTCTACGGCGTGCTCGCGCGCTACCTGGCCGGCGGCGCGCCGATCTGGACCGATGAGCTGGCCCGCTACCTGATCATCGGCGCGGTGATGCTGGCGCTTGGCAGCGTCTGGATCGAGGGCGGCCATATGCGTGTCGCCCTGATCGAGCGGCTGATTCCGCGCCTGGCCAGCAGGCTGCTGTCCTGGTACCAGTGGCTGTTGACCCTGGTGCTGGCCATCGGCGGTGCCTGGTTCAGCTTCCAGTACGCCCAGTCGGTGGCCATCTTCCAGAGCCAGGGGCTTGGCATCAGCCGCGCGGTACCGGTGATGTCCGTGCCTATCGGGTTCGCCCTGCTGGCGCTGATGGCGCTGTGCCACGGGCCTCACCCGCTGCCCACCCTGGACACCGAGGAGCCGCACTCATGACCCTCGCCATGCTGGCGGTGTTTATCATCCATGTGCTGCTCGGCCTGCCACTGTTCATCTCGCTGCTGGCCACCGCGGTGGTCGGTTTTGCCTTCGTCGACCTGTCGATGATCCCGCGCATGATGCCCCAGCAGTTCTTCGGCGGCATCGACGCCTTCTCGCTGATGGCCATCCCGCTGTTCATCCTCGCCGGCAACCTGATGAACGCCTCGAAACTGACCGACCGGCTGATGGCCCTGGCGCGCCTGCTGGTGGGCCACCTGCGTGGCGGCATGGGCCACGTCAATGTGGTCTCCAGCGTGTTCTTCGCTGGCGTCAACGGCTCGGCGGTGGCCGACACCTCGGCGCTGGGCTCGCTGCTGGTACCGGCCATGCGCAAGGAAGGCTACTCCACCGCCTTTGCCGCCGGCCTCACCGCCGGCAGCTCGCTGATCGGGCCGATCATCCCTCCCAGCATCTTCATGATTCTGTACGCCTCTCTGACCAATACCTCGGTGGGTGACCTGTTTCTGGCAGGCGTCATCCCCGGGCTGCTGCTGGGCGCCGCCTTCATGGGCATGAACGCCGTCTACGCCAGGCGCAAGGGCCTGCCCAGGGGCGATGGCTGGCCCGGGGCGCGCCAGCTGGGCATCGCCGCCCTGGGGGCGCTGCCCGCGCTGATGGCGCCCTTCCTGATCGTCGCCGGCATCGTCATGGGCCTGGTCACGCCGACCGAGTCGGGCGCGCTGACCGTCGCCTATGTGGCGCTCTACGGCGTGCTTGCCGGCAACCTGAGCCTGGCCGGGCTGTGGCGGGCCTGCGTGGACACCACCCGCCTGACGGCGGCGATCTTCGTGATCATGGCCGCTTCCAGCACGGTGAGCTGGCTGTTGTCCTACGCCCAGGTACCCAACCAGTTCGTCGAACTGCTGACCCCCTACGTCGACAACCCGGTGGTCATCCTGCTGCTGCTGAGCCTGATCACCTTCATCACCGGCATGTTCATGGAGGAAGTCTCGGCACTGATGCTGCTGACGCCGATCTTTGCCCCGGTGGCAATGATGGCGGGTATCGACCCGGTCCATCTGGGCATCATCATCACCCTCAATATCACCATCGCGCTGATCACGCCGCCCATGGGTGCCTGCGTCTTTGTCGCCGCCGCCGTCAGCCGGCTGGAGATCACCGCGCTGTTTCGCACCATCTGGCCCTTCGTGGTCATCGCCCTGCTGGTCCTGGTGGCACTGATCCTGGTGCCGTCACTGACCCTGTGGCTCCCGACCACCCTGGGATGAGGCAACCATGACCCAAGATCGCTCTTCTCGTGATGCCTGCCGCGATCCGCGCCACACACCGATCCCCCTCGCGTCGGAACCGGCCTGGTCGCAGCTACGCCAGATTGCCATCCAGGGGCTCGACGAGCCGCTGGTGCCGATGAGCCTGGCACCGGCGCCGGTAAAGGTATTTCCGGCCTACGCCCGCCTCGGCATCCCCGGGGCGATCAACGAGTGCTATGTGCGCGAAGGCGTCTACCGCCGGGTGCTCGCCGCGGCACGCTCGCTGCCCCAGGGCGTTGGTTTGATCGTGCTCGACGGCTGGCGCCCCTGGCGGGTCCAGCAGTACCTGTTCGAGACCTTGATGGAAGCGATTCGCGGTAATCACCCCGATATCGCCGAAGATGAACTGCTCGAGCGCACCCGGGAGTTCGTCGCAGAGCCGAGCACCAGCCCGACCGGCCCCAGTCCGCACTTGAGCGGTGGCGCGGTCGACGTGACCTTGTGCGATGAAGACGGCCTGCCGCTGCCCATGGGTACGCTGTTCGACGAGGCGATACCGGCCTCCCACACGGCCTTCTACGAAGCCAAGGAGGCCCCCAGCGCGACCGAACGTGAGGTCCGCGACAATCGCCGCCTGCTCTACCACACCATGGCCGCCCAGGGCTTCACCAACCTGCCCAGCGAATGGTGGCACTTCGACTTCGGTGACCAGCTATGGGCGCACTACGGCGGCCACCCCCAGGCGCTATACGGCCCGGCGGAACTCGACACCATCGAGAATCGCTGGCGGCGCCAGCTCTAGGGAAATGACTCAGCGCAGCGCCACAGCCTCGAGGGGGCCAGCGAACCACTGCTGGCGCAGGCCACGCTGCTGATCGAGGATCAGCGCGAGGTAGTCGCGCAAGGGGTGGGCGGCGGGCAGACGCGCGCAGTGGCGTTCGAGTGCTTTCTTGTACGGTAGCTGCTCCGCGCGTTGGTGCTGTGAGTCGGCCTCGTGCGCTAGCCAGGAAAGGCGTGGCAGCAACATCCCGTCAGCGCCGCTGGAAAGCGCTTCGCGAACACCGGCAGCGTCGAAGTCGCCCAGATACAGGTGCGGTCGCTGGTCGCGAAAGCGCCGCCCCCAGGCCACCACCAAGTCATCGAAGCCCTTGCGATAGATTTTATCACCGCGATAGACCACCAGCGGATTGGCGAAACCACCCAGCTCCGCCTGCGTCACTTTCAACTCATGGACGCTATCCAGATTCTCCACCTGTACCAGGGCGTCGAAGGCGGCAAGCTCAAGCGTTCGCCCATCTACCTCAAGGGTCTCTCTCACAACTGCCGGAAACCCGGGGCGATGCTGGGTGCTTGGTGCGCTCACCAGCACCCGATAGCGTCGGGGTGGCTCGCGCACGTTCTTGTCTTCCCGGATCCCGAGCTTCGCCTGTTCGACCGTGGACAAGCCACTCAGCGACTGCCCCAACCCCGGCTGCTTGAGGCTGTCGAGCATGGCATCAATGTCGGCCAACAGACGCCGGTCAAAGCGCAGCGTCTTCCCCCAGCGATAGCCATCCAGCCAAATATCGTGGGCGTCGCACCAGGCCTCGATATTGGCAATAGCTGCAGTCTCGCGCTTGCGCTCGGTGCGGGGGGAGATATCCAGTTCTCCCTGAATGTTCTTCAGGACATTGCGCGCACGGTTACTCAGTTCGATCACGTATCACCTCTGCCTAGACCACCAGCGCCAGGCTGACGTCGTGGATCAACTGGACGTCGTTGAAGGGCCCGGCCGGGCTCTCGTCGGGGATCAGCCGAAAGGCGCGCTGCTCCTCACGGGGCAGGCCCTGGTACTCGGCGATGACCTGAAACAGCCAGATCTCCGGGTCCCACTCGAGCTCGCTCTCGCTCAGATACGCCAGGGCGCTGGTGCCCGACGAGGCGCCAGCGGCGGGCGCCTGCTGATCGACCACGTCCAGGTAGAAGCGCTCGACGTCCTGCTTGAGCGCCTGCTGGCGGGCCTCGACCATGCTCTGCGCCTCGACCATGGCAGGGCCTGCCACCTCAGCCTGCTCCGGCCGGTGGACCGCCACCGGCAACTGGTGCAGCAGCCCCGTGAGCACCTCGGCGTCGCGATGGTGATCCAGCGCCGGGGCGGCGGCGGCGTGCAGCGGGCTTGCGTGGTTGAACAGCTCCGGCACCTCGCTGCGGCGGGTGTAGTTGCCCGGCACAAAGCCCGGATGCTCACGCAGGAAGGCGGCCATGCCAGCCACCAGCCGGCTCTGCTTCTGCTGCTGACGAAAGCGCGCCATCAGCTCGATCAGTCTTCCCTGGACCTCGCGCAGGTTGGTGTAGTGCTGGCTCAACTGCTGCTGCAGCTGGCTGATCAGCAGCTTGCGCAGGGAGCCGTCGCTGCCGACCAGATCGATCAGCTCGTCGAAGTCGATCAGCGCCATGCCGTCGAGCAGGCGCACGATCTGCTTCTGGGCGCGGTCGTTCTCGCGGATCTTATCGTTGAGTCGGCTGACGAAGCCGAAGTCACTGTTGAGCCGCTGCCACAGGCTGTCGATGGCGTCGGCGAAGCGGCCGTTGAGGTCGTCCACCTCCTGGCGCAGACGCAGCATCAGCGGCCCCTGCTGCCAGTGCTCGCCCAGGCTGACCGCCTCGCGGTAGCTCTGCACCAGGTTGCGGATCTGCTCCAGGGTCTCGCCGACGTCGGCGTTGACGTGGCGGCGGGTCTCGTCGGCCAGCATCTCGGCGATCAGCTCGCGCACCTTGGGGGTCAGCTTGACCGCGCCGTGCTCGTCGGGCCGCCACACAATCCGCGCCGCCAACAGCTTGCGCAGAGCGCCTTCGGTGAGGGTCTCCAGCGGCACCTCGTCGCGGGTATAGCCCTGCATCAGCACGTCGGCGTAGCGCCCCAGCAGCGACAGCCGCTCGGTGCCGGTGGCAACCAGCCGGCTCTCGAGCGAGTGTTCCTCGCTCATAGCAGCGTCTCTTGGCGGGCCGGCGCCTCGTCATCCACCGGCAGGTTCTCTTCATCGCGGATAAAGCGCACCAGCTCCACCAGATAGTCGATCTTGGCGGTCACCAGAAAGACCTGGCGGTCGGCGTGGGGCTGCAGCAGGTAGCCGTGCTCCTTCAGACGCTTGAACACCTGCTTCATCTGGGCGTCGAGCTGCTCGCTCTGGGAGCCGAAGAAGGGATCGGTGGCCAGCCGCTCCAGGCGCTCGCGCAGGCTCTGGTTGTCCTCGCACTTGGCGCTGAACTCGGCGGGCTTGAGCACGTCGCCGGGGGCCGCCAGGGAGTCCTGGCCCAGCGCCTCCTGCACCAGCTGCAGCCATTCGAGCAGCGGCAGCAGGCTGTTGACGGTCTCGCCGAGCTGGCGCGACAGCTGCTCGCGGGCGTCTTCGTTGAGCTGACGCCAGGCCAGAAAGTGGACGCTGCGATCCTCGTTGGTGGCCAGGCGGCGGTTGAGCGGGCGCAGGTAGATGTCGATCTGCTCGCGCACCTCCTCGTCCTGGAGCTTGCGAAAGGCGCTCTCGTCGCTGACGGCGCAGATGAACTCGCCGGCCAGCAGCCGTTCGAGCAGGGGACCATGTTCGATCATTGGGTGACCTCCTCGGCGCTGCGCTGCTTGAGACGCTGAGCCAGCTTGCTCAACCGCGGTTCGATGCGCTTGAGCCGGCGCCGGCCCGGCTGGGCGGCGTCACGGTCGATCAGGTAGCGGTTGTGGAACAGCAGCAGCACGTCGGACTCCGGGTTGGGGAAGGCGCCGACGATGTGGATATGGTTGCTGTCGCAGGCCTCGAACAGCTTCTCGACGTTGTGATAGGCCAGGGTGCCGATCTCGTCGATGGGCCAGTGCACGCTGATCTCGGCCTGGCCGCGCAGCAATCGGGTAAAGGCCAGCAGGAACTTGCACAGGATCAGGTAGGCCATGCCATGGCTCGAGGATTCGAGCAGTTGGCGATCGTTCTTGATCACCAGGTCGGTGCCGCCCTCGTTAAGGTGCAATTCCAGGCGCAGCAGGCTCTCGAAGCTGTACTGCTGGTCGCTGCGCAGCAGGTCGACCACGTCGGCCAGGGCATTGAGGTAGTCGTCCCCCGGCAGTCCGCCGGTCTCCTGCCAGTCGCGATAGTCCTGGGCGAAGCGCTTGAGCGGCTCCCAGAAGCCCAGCTCGTCGATGGTCGACTGAATGCGCACTTCGGCCTTGGTGATGCCCTCCAGGCGCAGGTCGTCGGCGACCTCTTCGGACAGCCGCCGACTCTGGGCACTGATGCGCCGGTTGAGGTCACGAAAGACGGTAAAGAACTTGTCCAGATCGGCGCCGAGATTGCGCCCCTGCTGGACCAGCTGCTGCTGCTGGTCCTCGAGCAGCTTGAGCATCCCGCGCAGCAGCGGCAGCAGCCGGCGCGGGCTGGGCTCGGCACCGTCGGCGGCGTCATCCTCGCGCAGCTTGGCGCGCTCGGCGCTCATGGTATCGACAAAGCCGGTGCTGGCGCCCTTGATCAGCTCGCTTTCGACCTGCTCGCAGCCCTTGCGCAGGGCGTCCATCTCGCGCCCACGCTCCGACAGCGCCTGGCGGGTGCGCTCGATGCGCTCGTGGACGTCGCCGGGGGCATCGTGCCGGGGCGCTGGAGAGGGGTCCAGCGGCAGTTGCTCGACCTGCACCAGCAGTGGCTTCAAGGCGTCGATCACCTCGGCCTCGGCGCTGCGTTGGGCCTTCAGTTCGCCCAGCGCCTGCTGGTGGGCGGCGCGGTCGGACTGGAATTCGGCCTTGCGCTGCTCTCGTTCGCGCTCGGCACCCTCCTTGTCGCGTACCAGCCGGGTTTCCTTGTCGACCAGCTCGGGCTTGCGCTGGCCCCAGTCCAGGCGCATGAAGCGGCGATAGTCTTCCAGCTGCTCCTGGCGCGAAGCGGTCAGCCGGATACGCTCGTCCAGCGAGGCCAGTCGCGCCTTGGTGTCCTTCAGCGAGGCCAGGTCCACGCCCTGCTCCTGCAGTTCACGGTCGAAGGCCGCCTCTAGCTCCTTGCGCTGGCGCTGATGCTCGCTCTTCTGGTCGCTCTGGTACTGCTTCAACTGGCGGATCTGGTCATCGACGCCGTCGAGGCGGCTCTGGCCGTCGGCCTTCACCTCCAGCATCTGCGCCTGGTGGGTCTTGGCCAGGGTATCCAGGGCGGCGCGCTTCTCCTCCTTCAGCCCATCGTGGCTGGCGCGCTGGGCGGCCAGCGCCTCCTCCAGGCCCTGACGCCGCGCCTTCTGCTGGCGGGCGTGACGCTCCTGCAGCTGGCTGCGCGCGTCGCGGGCGTAGTCGACCTCGGACTCGGCGCGCTTGAGCTCCATGCGCGCACGGCGCACCGCTTCCTCGGCGGACTGCACCCGCTCGTTGGCCGCCTTCATCTGGCGCTCGGCGGCCTGCACCGCGCTCTCGGCACGCACCTGGGCGGCCTCGGCCTGCTCGATGGCGGCCAGCAGGCTGGCCTCCTCCTGGGCGTACTCGGGCACCTCGACCGCGGCCAGATCCAGGCCCACCCCGAACAGCTCATCGTGGTCCTGCTCGCCGACACGGGGCGACAGGTCGCGGCGCTCCAGCAGCTCCGGCGCGATCACCTTGCCCAGACGCTGCTCCCAGCCGGGACGATGGAAGCGCAGGAAATGACGCAGTGTGCCCTGGGCCGGATCACGTTGCTGGTGCAGGCCATAGGTGTGAGCTTCGGCCCTGGCGAGCTGATGACGGGCCTCGTCGAGTTCCTTTTCGGCCTGATCACGGGCGCGCTTGAGGGTGTCGAGCTCCTCGCGCAGCGCCCCCAGCGTCTCGCTCGCCGCCTCGCGGTCGGTCTGGGCCTGGTCGAGGCGAGCCTGGGCCAGCTCCGCCTCCTGGATTTCCTCGGCGCTGGCAGCGCTGGCGGCCAACTGGGCCTTGAGCTCGGCCAGCCGCTCGACGCCGCTTTCCAGGCGCTCACGGTAGCTCTCGTCGAGCTCCTGGCGCTGCTGCTGGTAGCGCTGTTCGAGCTCGCTTTCCTGACGCCACTGCTGGTCACGCAGCTCTTCGCGGGTCTCGCCCAGCTCGTCGATGCGCGCCTGGGTCTCCTCGGTCTGGCGGGCCAGCTCATCGCCCAACTCACGCAGGCGTCCTTCAAGGCGTGACTGGCTTTCCTGGAAGGCGTTCTGCATCACCGCCAGGTGCTCGCGCAGCTGCTGGCTCTGGTCGCGCCACTGGGGCAGCGCCTGGACGTCACGCTCCAGCGCCGGCATGTCGGCCTCCTCGTAGGCCTCGAAGGTCGCCTGCAGGTCAGAAAGCTCGCGCTGGGTCTGCTCCAGCTCGCTGGTCATCTCGCTCAAGCGGTCGTTGAGGGCATCGCGGGCCTGTTCGTAGGCGGCTTCACGCTCCTGGAACTCGCGCTGGCGGTTGCCGATCTCGGCCTCGGCGTCGGCCAGGGTGCGCTCGGCGCGGTGGCGGTCGGCCTCGAGCTGGGGCTTCAACTGCCACAGGGTCGTCTCGCGCTCGGCGATCTCCTGATCGAGCTCATCGAGCTTGCCAAGCGATCGCTCCAGCGGTTCCAGTCGCTTGGACTGGCGCATCTGGGCGATCCACTCCCGCGCCTTGGTATTGCGGATGCGGGTCACCGGCAGTTCGACGCCGTCCTCCTCGAAGATCGCCGCCAGCATGGTCTTGAGGGTATCCATCTTGCCCTCCTTGGCGTGCACCGCGCTGATCAGCTTCTCCATATGACGGATGCGATGCTCCGGCTTGACCAGGCTGAACTGGGCAGCCATCTGGCGAAGGCGCAGGCTTTCCTTGCGGTTGCCCTGCTGGTGGGTGAAGTCGTTCTGGATCACCGAACGAAACTCCGAGGTAGCGCCGAGCTTGGGCGACACCGGAATTCCCTCACGACGCAGCTGGCTGGCCCAGTCGCTGTAGTCCAGCGCCGCCACCCCGGCCTCGCTCTCCACCAGATAGTGCCCGGGCTGGTAGGGCGCACCGACAAAGCGATACTCGACGCCACCGTCGCTCTTGCGGGTCAGCACCGCCTGGCAGACGTTGCCCGCCTCGCGGCGGTACTCGTAGATCAGGTAGCTGTTGCGGTTGGGCAGATAAAAAGCGTCGAACTTCTTGCGGGTCTTGGGCACCACCTTGTTGGGCAGCTCACCGTAGAACACCGGGACCAGCCGCTGCAGCGTGGTCTTGCCCGAGGCGTTGGTGCCGCAGATGTTGGTATGGCCGTCGACGTCCAGCTCGACCACCCCCTCGAGGTGGCCGTGGATCATCACGATGCGCAACAGGTGAGCCATTGGGATTCCTTGATCGCTTGCCCGGTAGGAGGGCTATTCTGCCAGAGACGAAGCGCCCTGACAGTGCGACCAGAGTTGCCCGACAGCAAGCTTTCGCCTACAAGGTTCCTGCGACAGGGAGAGCCCGACGCCCCCCCGTCACCCCGAACGACTCCTTGCTCCGCATCCATCAATGGCTATCCACGCACCACACCACAGGGGAAGACCGCCATGCACTTCGCCACCCTCGGCCCCGAGGACAGCAACCACGCCCTGGTGCTCGCCCGCTACCTCGATGATCGCAGGCTCAAGGAGCCTGACCTCACCGACATCGAGCCCCGGATCAGCCTGGTGGATGACTTCATCGGCGCCTTCGAGGAACTGGTCGCCGGGGGCTACGACTATGTGCTGCAGGTCAGCGCCCACCCCAGCCACGCCGACTGCGTCGGGCGCTTCATGCATCGCGCCTTTCCGGTGGACGCCTTCATCGCCCCCAGCCGCCCGCTGGCGCTGGTAGCCCGCGCTGACGTGGCCCAGCCGAAAAGCGTGCTGCGACAGCCCGCCACCCGCCACTACACCGACCTTTCGACCTTCGCGGAACACGACGCCCCCACCATCGTCGCCGCCCTCGAGCAACTGCTGGACGGCCAGGCCGACGCCGCCATCGTCGCCGAGGACGCCATCGAGCGTCATCCCGACCGGCTGCGGCTGATTCAGCCCCTGGGGCCCGCCCTGGATACCTGGATCCTTTACGCCAATCGGCCCCTGTTCCCGGACAGGGAGCAGGGGCCGATGCTGGGCGCCAACGACGCCATGGCAGAGCACTTCAGGGAAACGAGTCGTCGCGCGGATCGAGGCTAAACCTGACGGAGCGACGCGATACTTGCCACCACGCTTTTACACCGGCCAGGGTACGAAGATGACACCGAGCCCGAGTGCCACCAGGGCAGCCCTGAGCCACCAGGCGAAACGCCCGATCAGCCCGTAGGACACCAGGCCGAGGCCGATCAGCACGCCCAGGGTGGTGGCCAGGGCAGCGAAGACGCCGGAGCCAAGGTCGAGCAGCGCCGGGTGCGCGACCATCGCCAGCGGAATGACGTAGAGCCCGACCCCCAGCGCCATGGCCTTGCCCGCCACCTTCAGCCAGTTCTCGTCGGCCATGCCGGCGGCGATGAACACCGCACCACATACCGGTGGGGTGATGGTGGACAGCAGCGCGAACCAGAACACGAACAGGTGGGCGGTCAGCAGCGGCAGGCCCAGTTCGGTCAGCGCCGGCCCCGCCACCGAGACGCAGATGACGTAGGCGGCGGTAGTCGGCACCTCCATGCCCAGCACCAGGCAGGCCAGGGCGGTAAGCAGCAGCGCCGGCCACAGCTGCCCACCGGACAGCGACAGTATCGCCGAGGTGACCTTGACCCCGAGCCCGGTCAGCGACAGCACCCCGATGACCAGGGAGGCGCACAGGATGATCGCGCCGATGACCGCGATCTGGCGCCCGGCGGTCAGCGCTGCCTGGGCCAGGCGGGCGCGGAACTCCGTCCCCGACACCTTCAGCTCGGTGTTCATGGCCAACAGCGCAAGGCCTGCGAAGATCGCCACGCTGGCGGCGTACTGGGGGGTATTGCCGGCGTGGAAGATGCGCTCGAGCAGGATCGCAAAGGGCACCGCGAAGAAAAGTGCGGTGGTGATCACCTCACGCGCTGCCGGGCGGTCCTCGGCGGCCACCGGCTTGAGATCGAAACGGGTGGCGAAGGCGTTGATGCCGAGCCACACCGTGGCGAAGTAGAGAAAGGCCGGCAGCAGCGCCGCGGCCATGATCTCGGTGTAGGGGGTGCCGGTCAGCTCGACCATGACGAAGGCCCCTGCGCCCATCAACGGCGGCATGATCTGGCCCCCGGACGAGGCCACCGCTTCCACCGCCGCCGCCAGCGAGCGTGGATAGCCGAGTCGCGCCATGGACGGGATGGTGATGGCTCCGGTGGAAGCTACGTTGGCCGACGCCGAGCCCGAGATCGAGCCCATCAGCGCACTAGAAATCACCGATACCTTGGCGCCGCCACCGGTCAGGCGGCCCGCCGCGGCGCCGGCCAGGTTCATGAAGCCACGCCCCGCCTCGCCCGCGTTGAGCACCGCACCAAAGATCACGAAGATCGCCACCACCGAGACACTGACCCCGGTCAGCTTGCCCCACAGCCCGCCCTCGGCGATGGTCAGCGAACCGACCAGGCTGGCCATGGGCAGGCCAGGATGACCAAACTCGCCGGGCACGTACTGGCCCAGGGCCGCATAGCCCAGCGCGATCGCGGTCACCAGCGGCAGCGGCCAGCCGATGGCACGCCGGGCGGCCTCCAGCGCCACCACAATCAGCAGTAGACCCACCGCCATCTGCAGGGGGGTGTCGATAAAGCCGTACTGGCCGCTCAGGGCGTCCTCGTTCAAGGCAATATAGCCGCAGGCGGCGATACCGAGGGCGGTCAGCCCCAGGCCGCTGATGCGCTGCCACGGCGTGCGGGCGGAAAACACCAGCACCCAGGGCAACACCAGCGCCATGTGCAGTGGCCGACTGATCAGTGCCGGCGTCAGGCCGTGGAAGATCAACCCCAGGTGAAACACCACCGACAGGGCACCGAGCGCGATCCATAACGGGGCACCCGGCCACGGCGAACGAACAGGGTCACGCGCGTCAGCCGCTGCGGCCGACGAAGAAGCGTCGCTTGAGTTCATGAATTCAGCACATCATCGATGAAACGGAGCGGGCCCACAGGGGCCCGCCGGGTCGAGATCTGGGCAGGATCGTCTCAGCGCAGGGCCTCGGGCACCTTCACGTCGACCTCGTCGTAGTAGCGCAGGGCGCCGGGGTGCAGCGGCCCCTCGAGGTTGGTCAGCATCTGCGGCGAGATCGCCTGCCACCAGGGCGAGGTCTCGGCCATGGCCTCGCGGCGCTCCCAGAAGGTCCTGGTCAGGGTGTAGGCGGTGTCCTCGTCCATCGCGCTGGTGGTGTAGGCCACCACCGGCAGCGAGGTGGTCAGCACGTCCTCGTCGATACCGGCGTAGGTGCCGGCGGGGATGGTCTGGGGCGCGGCGCCGGTGGCCTCGACCTGTGCTTCGGTGAACGACACCAGGCCGACATCATGGCTCGCGGCGGTCTCGATCACGTTGGGTGCCGGGAAGGAGCTGGCGGTGGCAAAAGCGTCGATCTGGCCGTTCTTGAGCGCGTCGGGGGCGCTGCCCACGTCGGCATCGTCGACCTCGACCTGGTCGGCGAGCTCGAATAGCTCGAGATAGCGTGCGGCCTCGCGGGCACCGAAGGAGCCCTGGCCGATCAGCAGGTGCTTGCCGGCCAGTTCATCGATGCCGAGGGTGTCCTGCTCGCCCGCCACCACGAAGTGCATGGTCAGCGAGGGAATCGGGAAGAGTGCACGAATGTCCTGCAAGCGCGGATGGTTGCGACTCTCGAACGGGCCGGTACCCTCGCGGGCGCGGGTCACCAGGCCGGGCGGTGAGGTGAAGACGTAGTTGCCGGGACGCGCCATCACCTCCATGACGTTCTGCACCGAGCCCTGGCTCTCTTCCAGGGTCAGGGTCATGTCACCCTCGGTGCCGGCCTTGATCGCCTCGGACAGCTCCACTCCCATCTGGTAGTAGGCGGTGCCGGCGGAGGCGGACTTGTAGGTCAGGCGGGTCTGGGCGTGGGCGCTTGCGGCGGTCAGCACGACGCTACCGGCGAGCACAGCCGTCAGGGCCTTGAGGCCACGGCTTCGAAGATGACGCATTGAGGGGGTCTCCAGTCGACAGCGGGCGTGGCCAGTGCCTCGTTTTGCTTATGCTCCCGCCAGGCTTCAGGATCTGGCGGGAATGGCCGGCCAACAGCATATTCGACTGGCGTGATTCGTGCCACGGCGCCAAGACACTCGTGGCCCCAAGAAAAAGTCGCGGGCGCCGAGCATAGCGACGCCCGTGGCCAATGATGTCAGACGCCCGCGCTATCAGGGCAGGCAGCGTGACACCAGTTTCAGCGGTAGAAGGCGGGACGCTCGGCCAACGCGATCGGCTCGACCTGCTGCGAATGCCGCGCCTTGACGCAGGCGTCACTGGTCACCGCCGCCACATAGCCATCCCAGGCGGTAGGGCCATGCCGCTCGCCCTTGGCGGTGGCATCGACCCACTCCTGAAACTCCACATCGAAGGCGTCGATAAAGCGGTCCTTCCAGTGGGTGATCACGCCCAGAGAATCCCGTGCGCTGTGACGCAGCGGCACGCTCGCCGGTTGCGGCAGATCGGCAACGCCGCTCTCCCCCACCAGTTCGCAGCGAATGTCATAGCCGTACTGGCAGTTGAGGAAGCTCTCGATGGTGATGACCATGCCCTTGCGGGTGCGCAGGATGATCAGCGAGGGGTCCTGCAGATCACCCTCCACCAGGCTGGAAACCCGCGGCTGGATGACCTGGGCGCTGACGTAGTCGTCCTCCAGCAGCCAGCGCATCACGTCGAACTCGTGGACGCAGGAATCGATCAGGCCCGCATCGCCGGAGAAGTTGGCCTGGGCATTGCGATGCGCGCACTTGGCGATCAGCGGCTGGCCGATGCCACCCTCGTCGAGCAGCGCCTTCAGCTGGCGGTAAGCCCAGTCGAAACGGCGCATGAAGCCTACCTGGACCAGCGCACGACCCGAGGCAATCTCGGCCTCGACGATACGCAGGCAGCCCTCGGCGGTGGTGGCCAGTGGCTTTTCGCAGAATACCGGCTTGCCCGCCTCGATGGCGGCCAGTACGAATTCCTCGTGGGTCGGTCCCCAGGAGGTCACCACCACGGCGTCGACCTCGGCGGCGTTGATGACGTCGTGGCCGCTGGCATAGGCCCTGGCCTCGATGCCGACCTCGTCGATGGCGGCCTGCGCCTGCTCGAGGCCGACATCACTGGCGGCCACCACCCTCGCACCCTTGAGGGTATGGTTCAGCCGGCGCATATGTTCCTTGCCGATGGCTCCGGTACCGATGATGCCGATAGATAGCGTCATGTCTGGCTCCTTTCTGTTATTGACCACTTGTTGAAATCGCACCTGCTGCCCTCCCATGGGTCGAAAACGTCGTGTGGGCAGCGTCGAGGCTCTACCAGCGTCGCGGCGCTGGTGCCAGAGCCAGGTGGCGTGGCCGCCCGATCGCTCGGGCGGCCATGTCACTTAGCCTTGTTGAGGGTTGGGGTCATCACACATGGGGATCGTCTGCGGCAAGCGCCGCCGCCGGGCGACGACGATGAATCCAGATCGAAGCGCACACGAAGTACACCAGCGACAGCGGAATCACCAGCCACTTGAAGGTTTCCACGTAGTCGACGACAGCGGCGTTGTCACCGGTCCATGACCACAGTGCCGCCAGGATGATGATCACCAGGCAGGCAAACGAGATCAGGTACAGCGGATCACGACGATTGACCGCGGGCTGCGCCTGGGGCGACTCGCCGGGCAGTTCCGGCGGATCCACCGGGCCATAGGCCTCTTCGTAATAGTCGATACCGGACTCGGTGTTCGCGCCCATCCGGCGGCACAGCAGCGGGTAGAGCAGAAAGCTCAGGGTCCACACCGGGAGAAACACGACAAACAGATGCACCTGGGGCAGGGCAATGAGCACGACGCCGAGGATCACCCCGATGGCCCAGGTCAGCATGGCCGGACGATTGTCCTCGAGCCCCTGATGTTCGCGCCACAGCGGGCGGATCGACAGGCGCGGCAGCAGGAAATGCTCGGCGGCGATGATCGCGCCGATGGGGGCCATCATCATCACGAAGTAGGACAGGACGTTGAGCAGCGAACCGAAGACGAACGGGAAGCAGGCGACGACCGTGGTGGCAGCCCCCACCACCAGGGCAACGTTGAACGGCTTGTGACGATGGAACACCGCCTGGAATGCGAGCCCAGAGCGATAGAGGCTGGGGATCGAAGTGGTCCAGCCGGCGATCACTACCGCCACCAGCCCCATGGCGCCGAGCAGACGGAAGGCGATGGCGCCCGGATCAAGATCGACCATGGCTTCCTTGAGCAGCATCGCCGAGGTGGCGCCAAGGATGCCCGCACAGACCCAGGCCATGAAGTGGCCGATGTACATGCCAGAGGCCGAAAAGTAGCCGTAGGAGGACTTGCGCGCGAAGCGCAGGATGCTCATGTCGCTCATGCCGAGGTGCATCGGCAGGTTGATGCCCCAGGCCCAGGCGGCGATGACCCACATGTTGATGCCAGGCTCGCCTTCGGGAGTAACGCCGGTCCACACCAGTGCACCGAGCACATTGCCCAGGCCATCGATGCCTTGCTCGGCGCCCAGGTGGGTGACGATGGGGATCGACAGGATACCGCTGACCAGGAACATGATCGCCATCCAGGGCGCGCATACGGTGGAAAAGTTGGCGATGCGCTTGAAGCCCTTGAGTGTCAGCCAGACGGTAAAGGCGCCGACCAGCAACGCCAGGATCACGAAGCTGGCACTGGTGGGATAGAGTCCCACCTGGGGCGGAATATCGGTCAGCACCCGGAAGGCCGAGGCCGAGACCGTGATCATGGCGCCGGCGATGACGGCGTAGAAGACACCATTGAGGATGTTGTAGACGGTGGAAATTTTCTTGCCGGCAAGCCGGGCCAGGAACCAGTACACCGTCATGCGGGTGCGGGTAGCCACCGGACTGCAGATCCAGGCCCAGGACAGCACCGCCATGAAATTACCGAGAATCAGGCCCCAGATCAGATCACCGGTGGAAACACCTAAGGTGACCAGCGCTGCGCCGATGACGAATTCGGTGCCGGCCACGTGCTCACCGGAGTAGGCCCCGAGAAAGTACTTGCCGCTCAACTGCCGGCTGGGGGGAATGCGTTGATATTCGAGCTCTTCGCTCTGGGCGTTGTCGTCCGCTGTCGCGGTCGCCTGCGCCCCTGCCGCTTCTGTGCTCATAACGTTGTCCACTTGTTATTGGAGGATCGATGGCCCTTGTGACCGGTTGCAAACGGTCAGGACTCCAGCCCCGGCGGTCCATGCTTTTCCACGGCCCGCACCAAATGAAACATACATTCCGAAAGAAAAAACAACAAACCAAACGTTCTATACTTTAGTCGACTCGAACGCCTGATCCGACAAAATTGTAAATAACGTAATCCATGACGACACCTTTAACTGAATTGGCGCACACAAACATCATCTATCCGCCTTAACCACTCGCTCCAGTCCCACGCTTCAACACCTGCCGCGATAGCCAAAAAGAAGGCGCCGGATTCAGCGCCTTGGCAAGCGTGAAACGGCGCAACCGGATAGCATCCGCCCCCGGTACGCCGCAGCATCGCCGACGGGACAGGGCACCAACGCCGAAGCGGGACGCTTGATGCATCGCCAAGGCGACACACGCACCGCTACGGCGTCATACGCAGTCACAGGACCACAGCTACAGCTACAGCGTCGGCATGGTGAAGTGACCGCCGCTATCACGTACCTCGCTGGGCCAGCGCTGGGTGATGGTCTTCATGCGGGTGTAGAAGCGCACGCCGTCGGGGCCATGCATATGCAGCGGGCCGAACAGCGAGCGCTTCCAGCCGCCAAAGCTGTGAAAGGCCATGGGCACCGGGATCGGCACGTTGACGCCGACCATGCCGACCTGAATGCGCTCGCAGTACTGGCGAGCGGCGGCGCCGTCACGGGTAAAGATGGCGGTACCATTGCCGTATTCGTGGTCGTTGACCATGGCCAGGGCGTCTTCGAAGCTGTCGACGCGGGCGATCGCCAGCACCGGGCCAAAGATTTCCTCGCGGTGGATGCGCATGCCCGGCGTGACGTGGTCGAACAGCGACCCCCCGACGAAGAAGCCATTGCCGGCGTTGTCGATAGTCGCCTCGCGTCCGTCCACCACCAGCTCGGCGCCCTCGTCGACGCCGGCCTGGATATAGCCGACCACCTTGTCCAGGTGAGCGCGGGTGACCAGCGGCCCCATGTCGTGGTCGGGCCCCTCCTTGATGCCGGGGCCGACGCTCAGCGTCTGCAGCCGTTCGACCAGCTTGGCGCGCAACCGCTCGGCGGTCTCCTCGCCCACCGGCACCGCCACCGAGATCGCCATGCAGCGCTCGCCGGCGCTGCCGTAGGCCGCGCCCATCAACGCATCCACCGCCTGGTCGAGGTCGGCATCGGGCATCACCACCATGTGGTTCTTGGCGCCGCCCAGCGCCTGAACCCGCTTGCCGTGGGCAGACGCCGTGGCGTAGATGTATTCGGCGATGGGCGTCGAGCCGACGAAGCTGACCGCCTGCACCCGCTCATCGGTGAGCAGCACGTCCACGCTCTCCTTGTCGCCATTGACCACGTTAAACACGCCGTCCGGCAGGCCGGCTTGCTTGAGCAGCTCGGCCAGACGCATCGGCGTGGACGGATCCTTCTCCGATGGCTTCATCACGAAGGTGTTGCCACAGGCCAGCGCCACCGGGAACATCCACATCGGTACCATGGCCGGGAAGTTGAACGGTGAGATGCCGGCGCACACGCCCAGCGGCTGCATCAGCGAGAAGCTGTCGACACCGGTGCCGACGTTGAGGGAATGTTCGCCCTTCTGCAGGTGCGGTATGCCGCAGGCGAATTCCACCACCTCGAGCCCGCGTGTCAGCTCGCCCTTGGCGTCGGAGAACACCTTGCCGTGCTCGGAGGAAATCAGCCGCGCGATCTCGTCGGCGTGCTCTTCCACCAGCGCCTTGAACTTGAACAGAATGCGTGAACGCTTGAGCGGTGACATTTTGGCCCAGCCGGGGAAGGCTTCGTCGGCGACGCGGATGGCGTCACGGGTCTCGTCGGCGCTGGACAGTGCTACCTGACGTGTCACCTCGCCGCTGGCCGGGTCGAAGACCTCGGCAGTGCGGCCACTGTGGCTGGCCTGGGGCTGGCCGGCGATAAAGTTGCCCAGAATGGTCATGCGGTGCTCCTGATACAAAGAGTTATCGAACAGATGACTGAAGACATCGGCACGGGGGTCGCTGTCACGAGGCCAGGGCCAGCCCGGCCTCGTCGCAGCAGCGTGCAAGATGGTCATAGCCCTTGCGGGCATAGGTCAGTGGATGGGCCACGGCGGGATCCTGCTCGGCCTCCACCACCACCCAGCCCTGGTAGTCGTGCGCGACCAGCCCCTGGAACAACCGGCCATAGTCGATGAAGCCATCACCGGGCACGGTGAACATGCCGTCCAGTACCCCTTCCAGGAAGCTCCGGTTGCGGTTGCGCACATCGGCCAGCACCTCGGCACGGATATCCTTGCAGTGCACATGGTTGACGCGTGCAGCGTGACGCTCGAGCACGCCGAACGGATCGCCACCGGCAGCCACCAGGTGGCCGGTGTCCAGCAGCAGGCCCAGCGCCGGTCCGGTGGCCGCCATCAGCCGGTCGATGTCGGCCTCGGATTCCACCAGCGTTCCCAGATGGTGGTGATAGGCGATCTGCACGCCCTCGCGCTGGCAGTGTTCGGCCACCTGGTCAAGGCGCTCGGTAAACAGCGTCCATTCCTCGTCGCTCATGGTGGGGCGATGGCTCAGCGGTACCCCCATCTGTCCATGCACGCAGCGCGAGACCTCGCAGAACACCATGACCCTGGCGCCGAGCGCCTTGAGCAGTTCCAGATGGGGCGTCAGCGCTGCGATCTCCTCCTCGGCGCTGCGGGTCAAAAGCTCGGCGCTGTACCAGCCTGACACCAGCGACAGTTGGTGACGCTCGAGGATCGGCCCCAGGGTGGCGGCGTCGCGGGGGAACTTGTGGCCCAGCTCGAAGCCGTCGAAACCGGCCTCTCGTCCCTCGGCGAGGCAGGTCTCCAGCGGGGTGTCTCCGCCCAGCGAGGGCAGGTCATCATTGGTCCAGGTCAGGGGGTTGATGCCCAGTCTTATGCTCATGGCGTCCTCCGGCGTTCGGTGCTCCAGGCGCCGGCGCGCCTGGAATATTTGGTTGTTGTGGCAGAGCGGACTCGGGCCTAGAGATTTCTGGCCTGACGCGCCTTGTGGGACTGATAGCGCTCGCGGGCGTCCACCACCTCCTGACGCGGCGAGACTTCAGGCACCGCCACGTCCCACCAGGCACCACCTTCCTTGGTGTCGTTGAGGCCATCGGTGTCGATGGCGATCACATAGCTGATGTCGGACGCCTTGGCGCGCTCGAGGGCCTGCTCAAGCTCAGCGATATTGGCGACCTTCTCGCTATTGGCGCCCAGGGCGGCGGCGTGGGCGGCGAAGTCGGTCTTGGGCGCGCCGGCCTCGACGCTCAGGCAGTCCTCCAGCCGGTTGTTGAAGCCGGGGCCGCCGCAGAATTGCTGAAGTCGATGGATGCAGCCATAGCCGCGATTGTCGAGCACCACCGCGATGATCTTGTGCCCCAGCATTACCGAGGTGGCGATCTCCGAGTTCATCATCAGGTAGGAGCCGTCACCGACCATCACGAACACCTCTGAATCGGGCAGCGCCATCTTGGTGCCGAGGCCTCCGGCAAGTTCGTAGCCCATGCAGGAGTAGCCGTATTCCATGTGGTAGCCGCGATCGAAGCGAGTACGCCACAGTTTCTGCAGCTCGCCCGGCAGCCCCCCCGCGGCACACACCACGATGTCGCGTTCGCCGGCGGCGCGGTTGACCGCCCCCACCACCTCGGCGTCACAGGGCAGCCCGGTGCCGCGATCCTGGGTCACCCGTTCCACGGTGGCATTCCAGTCATCGCGCAGCGCGGCCGCCCGCTCGCTCCAGGACGAGGCCGGCCGCCACGGGGCGGTGCCCTGCTCGAGCCCGTCCTTCAGGCTGACAAGGCTCAGGCGGGCATCGCCCACCAGCGGCTGGGCGTAGTGCTTGACCGCATCGAAGGAGGCCACGTTGAGACACAGTATCTTCGCCTCGGGGTTGATCAGCGCCCGGGAGCCAGAGGCGAAATCGCCAAGCCGGGTGCCCACGGCGATGATCAGATCCGCTTCCTGGGCCAAGCTGTTGGCGGCGGCTGAACCGGTCACACCCAGGGTGCCGACGTTGCTGGCATGGTCCCAGGGCAGCGCGCCCTTGCCCGCCTGGGTCTCGGTCACTGGCACCTGGTAGCGGCTGACGAAGGCGTCGAGCTCAGCCAGCGCCTCGGCGTAGTGGACGCCGCCACCGGCCACCAGCAGCGGTCGCTCGGCCGAGCGGATCAAGGCGATGGCTTCGTCGAGCTCGCGCGGGTCGGCGGCCTGACGGCGCAGGTGGTGTACCTTCTCGGCAAAGAAGTGCTCGGGGTAGTCGTAGGCCTCGGTCTGGATGTCCTGGGGCAGCGCCAGAGTCACCGGACCACACTCCACCGGGTCAGTCAGCACCCGCATCGCCTGGGGCAGCGACGTCAGCAGTTGCTCCGGCCGGGTGATGCGATCGAAGAAGCGACTCACCGGCTTGAAGCAGTCGTTGGAGGTCAGGGTGTGGTCGTGGAAGTTCTCGACCTGCTGCAGCACCGGATCGGGCTTGCGCGTGGCGAAGGTGTCGCCCGGCAGCAGCAGTAGCGGCAGTCGATTGACGTGGGCCACCGCCGCCGCGGTTACCATGTTCACCGAACCAGGACCGGCGGAGGCGGTACAGGCCATCACCTGGCGCCGATTGAGCGTCTTGGTGAAGGCAATGGCGGCGTGGCACATGGCCTGCTCGTTGTGGGCGCGGTAGGTCGGCAGCGTCTCACGGGCCTGATACAGCGCCTCGCCGAGACCAGCCACGTTGCCGTGGCCGAAGATCGCCCAGACGCCGGGAAACAGCGGCTTGATCTGGCCGGCGACGTTCACCTTCTGGGCCTGCATGTAGCGGATCACCGCCTGGGACATGGTCAGTCGAATCGTGGACATGGCAATGCTCTCGGAGATGGCTGCCGGGTCCTGAGAGGACCCGGATTATCGTTATCTTGGTCATGGTCTGGGAGCGCTACCACGCTCACCCCCATTTCGCTCATTCTCGTTCAGACGCTCTGGCGTTCTTTCCAGCAGTCCACCAGTTCGCGGTAATTGGCGACGACATCGTCGATCAGCGCCTGGTCGTCGGCCTCGCCGGCGAGCCAGCGACGGCTGGGCTCGGCAAAGATCGAGCGCCCCACCGCGAAGCCCTTGCACACGTCGAACCCGGCACTGTCCATGAAGCCCTTCTTGAGCATCTCGAGGGGCGCATCGAGCCCCAGCATCACCACGCCGCGACAGTGGGGGGCCCGTCGTGCCAGCAGCACGCTGATGCGCTCCCAGGCCGCGGGGGTCTGCGGCGGCAGCTTCCACCAGTCGGGATAGACGCCGAGGTTGTAAAAGCGCTGCATGGCGTTGAGAAAGGTATCGTCATCGCTTTGCTGATCCTTGGGCGGAATGATCTCGAGCAGCAGCTCGTGCCCGGTCCGGAGGCAGGCGTCATACAGCTCCACCACCTGGCGCTCCTGGGTGCGGCGCAGGTCGAGCTGGTCCTCCGGGTGGTAGAACACCAGGCACTTGACGATGTGCTCGCGAGGCCAGGCGGCCAGTCGGGCACCGATATTGCGCCCGCCTTCCAGCTCGATGGGACGCGAGCTCGGCAACTCCACCGGGCGGCCAATCCACCAGCCGCGCCCGGTCACGTCGTTGAGTGCATCCTGACCGTAGGTGTCGTCGATCAGCACGCCCATCTGGCTGTCACCGATATGTCCGGCGCCCTGCTCCGCCGCCTGCACCAGCAGCCGTTTCAACGTCTTGATCCTTCCAGGGTCGGCGCCGACCTCCCGGGCCATGTCGTAGAATTGCTTGCGATGGTCGAAGGCCAGCACGCACAGATCCGACCACTGCGTCGGGCTACGCTGGGTGGTGACCCGGTGCAGGTGGTTGAGCCGCGTGTCCAGGTCGGGACGCGGGATATCCTCGGCGCGACTCAGGTAGTCGTCGAGTTCCTCGCTGCTGGGAATCGCCGGGGCACAGCCGTGGCGGGAGACCACCAGGGCCCCGCAGGCGTTGGCGTAGGCACAGCTTTGCTCATGACTTTCGCCGTTGAGCCAGCCGCGCAGAAAACCGCTGAGGAAGGCGTCACCGGCACCCAGCACATTGAGCACCTCGACACGTACCCCGGTGAATACCTCGAACTCGGACTCGCTGTCGGGAATCTCACCGTCGAGCACGGTGCAGCCCTGCGCCCCCAGCTTGAGCACGATGGAGGCATCGCTCAGCTCGCGAATGCGCTTGAGCGCGGTGATGGTGTCGGTGCTGCCACCGGCGATGTGGACCTCTTCCTCGGTGCCGACCACCAGGTCCAGGTCCGGCAGAATGGTCTGCAGGTGGGCGCTGACACCATCATCGGAGATAAAGCGGGTCTCGCCGTCACCCAGCGAGGTCAGGCCCCACAGCACCGGACGATAGTCGATATCGAGAATCACCTTGGTGCCGGCCGCCTTGGCGTATTCGATGGCGGTCTTGCTGGCCTGATAGGTGCCGTCGGTGGAGAAATGGGTACCGGTGATCAACAGCGCCCGACTGGAGGCGATGAACTCGGGATCCATGTCATCGGCACTGATCGCCATGTCGGCGCAATTGTCGCGATAGAAGATCAGCGGAAAGGTGTCCTGATCCTTGATGCCCAGGATCACCAGACCGGTGAGTCGTTCCTGGTCGGTGATGACCTGACTGACTTCCACGCCCACCCGGGCCAGTTCCTCGCGTACGAAGCGCCCCATGTGCTCGTCGCCGACCCGCGTCAGCATGGCAGACTTCAGCCCCATGCGAGCGGTACCGTAGGCGATATTGGCCGACGAGCCGCCGAGGTACTTGTTGAAGGACGACATGTCCTCGAGCCGGCTGCCGATCTGTTCGCCGTAGAAATCCACGGCCGCTCGGCCCAGGCAGATTAGGTCCAGCGTCTTGTTGGTGGTCATGGCGTCACCCTGGTGTGGTCACGATAAGCCGTGCTCTGCCCGTGACGGGCGTCCCGACGACTTTGGATTGTTCGTTCTATTTGAATCCATGATAGAACTGATATTCCACTCGTTCAATCTCTGGAACAGCCGATTCAGTTCATCTTTGGTCGTAGCAGTGTCCGGGAAGCACGGGAGCCTGCCGTTACGCTACCGGGCGGCAAGTCGCCCCGCCCGGTGGCGTCGGACAGGGCGTGGAGGTAGCGCGGCCAGGACGAGCCTCAGCGTGGGTTGAAGTAGGTATCGACGTAGCGCTGGATCTCCTGGCGCATAAAGCGCGAGGAGTCTTCGGCGCGCTCTTCCCAGGCGAACACACAGGCGGTCATGATGCCGTCGAAGCCGACCTCGGCCAGCGTCTTGAAGAACAGATCCCAGTCGATCTCGCCCTGGCCGATATCCAGATGCTGGTGGATGCGTGCGGTGGAGCCCGGCGGATTGATGATGTAGCGCAGCCCCGACGATCCCTTGTGATTGAAGGTATCCGCCACGTGGACGTGGGCCAGCACCGGGGCGCTGTCACGGATCATCTGCGCCATGTCATCGCCAAAGTGGAAGGTATGGGGTGCGCAGTAGAGAAACTTCACGTTGTCCGAGTCGATGGTACGAATCATGTCCACCGCCGGGTGCAGCGTCTCGACAAAGTCATCCGGGTGTGGCTCGACGTTGAGCTGGATGCCTTCGCGCTCGAAGATCGGTACCAGCTCCTCCATCGAGCGCCACCAGGCGGCCTCGCTGGATTCGGTGGTGGCGCCGCCATGGCAGCAGGCTGAGCAACTGCCACGCTCGGGGTGCGGGCCACGACCGAACTCGGAGTTCATGGTGTCCACACCCATTTCCACCGCCACCTCGATGGCCTTCTTCCAGTACTTCACCGCCGCCTGGCGCTCGTCCTCGTGGGGACTGGCCCAGCGGAACATCGGCAGCAGCGAGGCGATCTCGACCTCGCTGTCCTTGAGCGCCTGCTTGAAGGAGCGCAGGCGGGACGGGAACACCCGGGGGTGGACGAACCAGTCGAAGAAGTCATCCCGGGGCGACAGCTCGAGATAGTCGTATCCCAGGTCCTTGGCCAGGCGCGGCAGCTTTTCCAGGGGCACGTGGCGATGCATGAAGGGGTCGAGGGCGATTTTCATGGAAGTCTCCTTATCATTGTTCACGCTCAGGTTCAGGACGTTGTCACTGAACCAGGTGGGTGGCGTTCAGCACGACACGGGCGGATCGCAGCGTGGTCAACCTCGATGGATGTGGCGGTCACGGCGGCGATTCAGGCCACTCCATCGCGGATGACGTCAATGCTGCGCGCGAGGGCATCCGCCGGATCCTGCAGCGCGTGTACCGACTCGGCGAAGGGCTCGAAGGACAGGTAACCGCGATAACCATCGGCGAGCAGGCGACGCACCTGTTCGACGTTGTCGAGGCGATCGCCCTCACCCACCAGCACCCGGTCGCCGTCGAGCATGGCGTCGAAGGTCAGCGTCGGATCCTCGACGCCGGACAGGTGAACCAGGCCGGTGCGCGCGGCGAACAGTGACTCTTCACCGGCCCCTCGATGGTGAAAGGTGTCGTGCACCAGCGAAAAGCGCGCCGGCTCCGATGGCCCCAGGATGGCGACGGCCTCGTCGATGGCGGCCACAGCGTCAGCCTTGAGTCGCAACGACGAGTCAGGAAAGCCCAGTGGCTCGACGAACCCCACGAGCCCGTGACGATCCAGGATTGCCCCCAGCTCCACCAGCGCCTTGGTCACATCGGTGGCTGTTGGTGCATCTTCGGGCGTGGCGACCAGCGGACACAGCACCAGCCCCCGGGCGCCCGCCGCCGCTGCCCGTTCGACCAGGTGCTCGGCCTGAACGGCGCGCTCCTTGTCCCACACATTGAACGGATACAGCGCATTGACGCTGAGCACGCTCAGACCCAGCTCCCGGGCCAGCTCTCCGGCGGCAACGGCCTGCTCGAGGGTCGCCAGGCTGTTGTCGCCGACATCGTTGCGCAGCTCCACCGCGTCGATGCCGAGCTCGACGGCCAGGCGCATCAGCTGCTCGATGGAGTAGCGAGGACAGACCATATGGTTAAGGGCAAAGTGCAGTGATCGAGATGGCATGGGGCGCTCCCTGAGCCGAGAAGAAGGTGCCGGAAACGTCACATCAGAACTGTTTTGCAACCGGTTAGGTCGCACTTTAGAACAAAAATTCCCAAGGTCAAATAGAGGGAATGTTTCCTCCTCTAGTGCCTTGGCATTCAGCTGATTGTGGCTTTTTCCCGCTAATCAATCATCTGGGCTCGGCTTCTAGCCCACTAAGACCGACGGCGTGGCCGCAACTTGTCGACCAAAGTACAAGGCGACCCTCCCCCTCCAGGGGAACAATGATAGCCTTGGCACTGAATGAAACGTTCCATTCGAGCGTTCTATACTAAAGCATAAATGGAATTTTTATTCCCAATTGACTAGGGTGATCCCAGACGACGGCCAACGCTGGGCAACACCCTGCAACCGAGTGAACCGCCATGGCAGAGCTACCTCAGGATTTCAGCGCGCTGGAAGCGCAGATCACCGAGCAGTACCCCGACCTCAGCCGTCGCCTGCAGCAGACGGCGCGTTTTCTGCTCGATCACCCGCAGGAAGTAGCCTTTTCCACCGTGGCGAGGCTGGCCGAGCAGGCGGGCGTCACGCCGTCCACGCTGATTCGCTTTGCCAACAGCCTTGGGTTCAAGGGCTTCTCGGACATGCAGAAGCTGTTTCGCTCACGCCTGGTGGATGAGTTGCCCAACTACTCAGAGCGCATCCACGCGGTGCGCTCCGCCACCGGTGAAACCCCCAGCGGCTCTCAACTGCTGTGGGAATTTGCCGACGCCAACCGGGAAATGCTCGAGCAACTCCCCGGGCGTACCGACCCGCGTCAGCTGGAGAGCGCGCTGGACCTTCTGGAAGGCGCCGAGGCGGTGCACCTGATGGGCATGCGCCGCACCTTCCCGGTGGCAAGCTACCTGCAGTACGCACTCAACCACGTCGACAAACGCTGCTTCTTGATCAATGCCCTGGGCGGTATGCATCAGGAACAGGCACGGGCCATCGGTCCCCGCGACGCCCTGCTGGCGGTGAGCTTCTCGCCCTACGCATCGGAAACCCGCGAAGTAGCCGAACAGACCCGTGATAAAGGCGTGCCGGTGGTTGCCATCACCGATTCCACCCTGAGCCCGCTGGCCCGCGTCGCCGACGTGACCCTGGTGGTACAGGAAGCGGAAGTGAAGAGCTTCCGCGGCCTCACCGCCACCCTGTGCCTGGCCCAGAGCATGGCCATCGCCCTGGGCGTGCGCCAGGACAGCGCCGCCGACAAGGGCTCGTCTCCCGAGGCCCCTGCCTCGGGCTAGCCGCCAGCTCGCCCCTCGACACTCTGGCCCGCCCACGCCCCGCGCCCTGCGCGACCGGGCAGGCCACCAACAGGAGATCCTGTCCATGACATCGCTTCTTGTACGCCCCCAGAGCCCCGACGCCGACGGCAAGGTGCTGGAAGTCACCCCGCAATCCGCTGGCTGGGACCACGTCGGCTTTCGTGTCCACCGGCTGCAAAAGGGCCAGCGTCTGAGCGGCGAGACCGGCTCTCGCGAACACTGCCTGGTGCTGTTGAGCGGACGTGCCACCGTCGCCGGCGCCGGCGAACGCTGGGAGGACATCGGCGAGCGCATGGACATCTTCGACAAGGTGCCACCCTACTCGGTCTACCTGCCCGATGGAGCGGACTTCGAGGTCGAGGCACTGACCGATCTCGAGATCGCGGTGTGCAGCGCACCGGGCCACGGCAACCACAAGGCCAGGCTGATCGCGCCACAGCAGGTCAAGTGCTCCACCCGCGGCGGCGGCACCAACACTCGGCATATCCACGACATCCTGCCGGAGACCGAACCCGCCGACGGCCTGCTGGTGGTCGAGGTCTACACACCGCCAGGCAACTGGTCGAGCTATCCGCCCCACAAGCACGACGTCGACAATCTGCCCGAGGAGTCGATCCTCGAGGAAACCTACTACCACCGGCTGAATCCGAGCCAGGGCTTCGCCTTTCAGCGGGTCTACACCGATGACCGCTCGCTGGACGAGACCATGGCGGTAGACAATGGCTGCTGCGTGATGGTGCCTCGGGGCTACCATCCGGTGGGTGCACCTCACGGCTACGAGCTTTACTACCTCAACGTGATGGCCGGTCCCAAGCGCGAATGGAAGTTCAAGAACGACCCTGAACACGAGTGGATCGTGCAGCAACAGTAGCCGTACAAACTCCGCCGATTCCGGCAGCCCAGGTAAGGGCTGGCGTCATCGGCGGACCAAGGAACGTCTCTCTCTTTGCCCCGCCACCGGCGGGGCTTTTTTATGGTGCATCGCTTCCCTTTTCCGCCAGCCGCGGACAGGCCATCTTGGCAGCAGCCTTGACCAGCATATTCATATCGCTAACGACTGATGGTCTGCTTCAGCGCGTCGATCGACGACTGGATACCGGCCTCGGTGGACATGGTGAAGTCCTCCATCTCGAGGCTGACCCAGTCGTTGTAGCCCTGCATCCGCACCACCGAGAAGAACTCCTTCCACCACTGAAGATCATGTCCCGCCCCCACCGCCACATAGTTCCAGGCGCGATTGGCGACGTCGGTGACCTCGGCGAGCTCGAGCAGACCGTTGACATCGGCCAGCCCCCGCTCGATGCGGGTATCCTTGCCGTGGCAGTGGTGGATGGCATCGCCCAGTGCCCTGGCCGCGGCGATCGGGCAGGCGCCCTTCCAGAACAGGTGCGAAGGGTCCAGGTTCATGCCGACCTTGGGCCCGACCTCGTCACGCAGGCGAAACAGGGTCTGGGGGTTCCACACCAGCATCGCCGAAAAATTTTCCAGCGCGAATCGCTCGACACCGACCTCATCGGCCAGCCTCACCAGGCCGTGCCAGTAGGGAAAGGCGCAGTCTTCCCACTGGTACCGATCGCGCTCGGGCATCTCATCGGGCCAGCTCTTGGTGTAGACGAGCCAATTGGGCACGCTGTCCCCCGGCGCCGCCGCCGGCAGGCCCGACATGGTGACGATGCGCTCGACCCCGATCTCACCGGCGAGCCGGATGGTCTTTTCGATCTCACCTCGGTGGCGCTCGCCGAGTTCCCCCGGGTCGAGCGGATTGCCGGAACAGTTCAAGGCGGCGATCTTCAGTCCCCGGGCGTCGATCTCCTTCAGGCGTGAGGCCAGCAGGCTTCTATCGGCGAGCAGTTCGTCGGCACGAAAATGTGGCGCCGGCGACCAGCCACCACCGGTCATCTCGATACCTTCCACCCCGAGCGCCACGCACTTGTCGAGCATCTCGGTAAAGCTGAGGTCCGCCATCACATCGGTACAGATGGAGAGCTTCATGGCATTGTCCTGTCATATGGCTGTGTGGTTTCGCCGTTGCTTGGGTGGACGCATCGGCGGCGGCGCGGGCACAAAGGGCTCTTCCGACGGCGACCTATGCCAACACCTCAAGAGGGTCAACACCGTCATCCGACCCGATGCAACCGGTTGCAAATAGGCCAGCACGAGCCTAGTATGGAATGAAAAATTCCGTCAAGGAGCATCGATGAATATTCGTTCCGATCGCGACCAAGGTCGCAAGGTGACCTCCGCCCAGGTGGCCGAACGGGCCGGTGTCTCCAAGTGGACGGTGTCGCGGGCCTTCACTCCCGGCGCCTCGATCTCAGAGAATGCCCGACAGCGCGTGATGGAGGCCGCCGAAGCCCTGGGCTATCGCCCCAACCTGCTGGCACGAAGCCTGACCACAAGACGCACTCAACTGATCGGCGTCGTCGTCGATCAATTCGCCAACCCGCATACCCAGGCGATGCTGAATGCCGCCACCCTGGCGCTGCAACAGCGGGGCCAGCTGTCGATACTCTTGAATATTTCACCACCGGTGCGCTCCGGTGAGCTGCTCGATATCGCCGAGCGCTTCCAGGTCGACGGGCTGTTGTTTCTCGGCACGGTGCTGAGCGAGGACATCGTGCGCTTTGCCACAGAGCGCCAGCACGTGCCACTGGTGCAGCTGTTTCGTACCACCGAGGTGGACGGGGTGCAGATCGTGGCAATTCAGGAGCATGCGGCTGGCGCCGAAATCGCCCGGCTGCTGCTCGGCGAAGGTCATCGACGGCTGGGCTATCTGGCCGGCCCCGACAGCGGCAGATCACGACTGCCCCGTCTCGACGGCTATCGCCAGACGCTTGAGGATCACGGCCTGACCCTGGCAGCCACGCTGGCTGCCACGGATTATCGCCACGCTCTGGGGTATCAGGCGATGCACGACTACCTGCAAAGGACACCGGCGGCACAGCGCCTGGATGCGCTGTTCTGCGAAAACGACATCCTTGCCATCGGCGCCCTCGATGCCCTGCACCAGGCCGGCCTCGACGGACAGCTGGCGATCGTCGGCTTCGACGATATCGAGCTGGCCGCCTCACCGCGCTACCGTCTGACAAGCTACCAGCCGAACCTCGATGCGGTGGTGGACAGCGCCATCACACACCTGCTCGATCGACGTATCCCTGGTGACCCAACGCTGCTCCCAGGCCGGCTGGTGGTGCGTGACTCTCATCGCTTTGCTGGAAAAGATTGAGTCACAAGCCCAGAGCCCCGGGGCTCACACCTCCTCGACGTAGACCGTGCGCCCCTCGCGACGTGAGATATCCGCCGCCTCGGCCAACCGCAACGCCTCGACACCATCCGTGATACCGGCGCGGGGCGCGCGGCCTTCCCGCCAGCTCTGGTAGAAATCGTCAAGCTCGCGGCGATAGGCCTCGGCGTAGCGCTCGAGGAAGAACCAGCGCGGCGCTTCCTCCAGTTGGCCCTGCTTGCCGACGAACTTGAGTCGGGTGTCGCACTCGTTCTGGGCCTGCAACATGCCGTCACTGCCGAAGGCCTCGATGCGCTGGTCGTAGCCGTATACCGCGCGCCGAGAATTGCTGATGGTGCACAAGCGCCCCGAGGCCGTCTTCATCACCACCACCGCGCTGTCCACATCCCCGGCCTCGCCGATGGCCGGGTCCACCAGACAACTGCCGCTGGCGTGGACGCTGACGATGGGCTCGTCGAGCAGCCAGCGGGCCATGTCGAAGTCGTGGATCATCATGTCGCGGAACAGCCCACCTGACCCCTTGACGTACTCGAGGGGCGGCGGCTCGGGGTCGCGACTGGTGATCGCCAGCGTCTCCAGCTTGCCGATGCGGCCCTGCCCCAATTGATCCTTGAGCGCCGAAAACTGCGGGTCATGGCGACGATTGAAGGCCAAGGCGCAGAGGCTTTGCGCCACACGCTCGGCGGTCGCCCGTGACGCCGCCAGATCCAGGGCGATGGGCTTCTCGCACAGCATTGCCTTGCCCGCCGATGCGGCGCGCTCCAGGTAGTCGATATGGGTCGCCGTGCTGGAAGCGATCAGCACGGCGTCGATCTCGGGGTCCTCGAACACGTCATCGATGTCCCGAGCCCGGGAGCCAAAGTCCCGCGCCAGGGTCTCGGCGGCCTCGGGATAGGCATCCACTACCGCCGCCAACGTGACCTCGGGGTGGGCGGCGATGGACAGTGCGTGCACCCTGCCGATCCTTCCTGCTCCGATCAATGCCAGTTTCATCGTCTGCTCCTTGTATCCATGTGCATTGCCGCGAAGGGGTATGCCTTGGTGGCTTTCAGGCGAACGGGATTACCACGATCAATCGTCGATCGACAGTGAGACCCCGGCAGCCCCCAAGCCTGTTGCCCAGCCTACGCAAAAAGGAACAAACATTCCGCATAGACCAAAGTATAGAATTTTTGAATTGTTAATTTCTCCCTTGGAATCTACATTTCATAACACGACGAATCGAAACATCCGTCCGCGAGTTCGAAACACGTCCATCAACACTGCGGACGTCTCCGCCCCTACAACAAGACGACCCTCACAAGGAGTCACCATGAGCACCACCGCCTCTCCCACCAGCCAAGATAAGGACGAGCGTCTTGCCCACGTCAGTCCGCTGAAGAAAGCCCTGCACCGACCGGAGTTCGGCTCCGTCGCCGGCGCCCTGCTGGTCATCGTGTTCTTCGCCCTGGTTGCCTCGGGCACCGGCATGTTCTCCGGCGCCGGGGTCATCAACTTCCTCGAAGTCTCTGCCCAGCTCGGCATCCTGGCCGTAGCGGCGGCGCTGTTGATGATCGGTGGCGAGTTCGACCTGTCGATCGGTTCGATGATCGGCTTCGCCGGCATGTTGATCGCTATCCCTGCGGTGCAGTACGGCTGGCCCATCTGGGCGGCGCTGTCCTTCGCCTTCGGCTGCGCCCTGGCGATCGGCGCCTTGAACGGCTGGCTGGTGGTCAAGACCGGACTGCCTTCCTTTATTGTCACCCTGGGCTTTCTGTTCATCCTGCGCGGGGTGGCTATCGGCATTCCCCGCCTGATGGCGGATCGCACTCAGATCGGCGGGGTCCATGACGTCATCGGCAACGACTGGTTCGCGGCGCTATTCAGCGGCGAGGTCGGCGAGGGCTTCTTCCTCTGGCTGTCCGAGATCGGCGTGATCGGTACCAACTTCGCCGGCAATCCCACCGTCAGCGGCATCCCGGTCTCCATCGTGTGGTGGCTCGGCCTGACCGCGCTGGCCACCTGGGTGTTGCTGTTCACCCGCTTCGGCAACTGGATCTTCGCCTGCGGCGGCGACAAGGAAGCGGCACGCAACGTCGGTGTCCCGGTCAATCTGGTCAAGATCGTGCTGTTCATGTTCACCGCCTTCGCCGCCTGCGTGTTCGCCGCCCTGCAGGTGATGGACACCGGCTCGGCCGACTCCATCCGCGGCATCCTCAAGGAGCTCGAGGCGATCATCGCGGTGGTCATCGGCGGCGCCCTGCTCACCGGCGGCTACGGCTCCGCCATCGGCGCCAGCTTCGGTGCGCTGATCTTCGGCATGGTGCAGATGGGCATCTTCTATACCGGCGTCAACACCGACTGGTTCCAGGTATTCCTCGGCGCGATGCTGCTGATCGCGGTGCTGTTCAACAACTACGTGCGTCGCAAGGCGCTGGAGGCCAAGTAATGAACGCTCCCGTCCCGATGATCGAAATGCGCGACGTAGCCAAGCACTTCGGCAGCGTGATCGCCCTGAGCGGCATCTCCATGAAGGTTCACTCCGGCGAGGTCATGTGCCTGCTGGGTGACAACGGCGCCGGCAAGTCGACCCTGATCAAGACCCTCTCGGGGGTCCACGTACCGACCCACGGCGAGTTCCTGGTCGACGGCAAGGAGGCCCACTTCAGCTCGCCCTCGGATGCCCTCGATGCCGGCATCGCCACGGTGTTCCAGGATCTGGCGATGATCCCGCTGATGTCGATCACCCGGAACTTCTTCATGGGCCGCGAACCTACCAGGGGCTGGGGACCGACCCGTCGCGTCGACTGGACGTTCGCCGATCGCGTCGCCAAGGAAGAGATGGCCAAGATCGGTATCGATGTGCGCGATCCGGCTCAGCCGGTCGGCACCCTTTCCGGTGGCGAGCGCCAGTGCGTGGCCATCGCCCGGGCGGTGTACTTCGGCGCCAAGGTGCTGATCCTCGACGAGCCCACCTCGGCGCTCGGGGTCAAGCAGGCCTCGGTGGTGCTGCGCTACATCGCCAAGGCCCGCGCCGATGGCCTGGCGGTCATCTTCATCACCCACAACGTGCACCACGCCTATCCGGTGGGTGACGCCTTCACCATCCTCAAGCGCGGCTCCAGCTTCGGCACCTTCCGCAAGGACGAGGTCAGCCGTGAGGAAGTGCTCAACATGATGGCCGGTGGCGCCGAGCTCGAGAGCCTGGACGCCGAGCTTGCAGAATTTCAGCGCGCCGACGGCAACGGCCAGGCGGCCTGAACAGGGAGAGTTTCCATGCAAGATCGTTCATTCAAAGGTCAGGTGGCCATCGTCACCGGTTCCACCCAGGGACTGGGCGAGGCGGTGGCTCGCCACCTGCTGGGTCGTGGCCTGTCCGGCCTGGTCATCTGCGGGCGCCAGCGGGACAAGGGCGAAGCCCTGGCTCGCGAGCTCGAGGGTCTGGGTGAGGACGCCAAGGTGCTGTTCGTGCCCACCGACATGACCCGGGTCGACGACTGCCGCCGGCTGGTGGCCCAGGCCGATGAGGCCTTCGGGCGCATCGACATGCTGATCAACTGCGCCGGCAACACCGAGCGCGGCACCCTGCTCGACACCGACGAGGCCGCCTACGACCGACTGTTCGCGGTCAACACCAAGGCGCCCTTCTTCCTGATGCAGGAAGCTGCGCGGCGAATGATCCGCGACGGTATCGAAGGCCGCGTGGTCAATATCCTCAGCATGTCCGGCCACGGCGGCCAGCCCTTCATCTGCGCCTACAGCGGCAGCAAGGGGGCGCTGGCCACCCTGACCCGCAACGCCGCCTACTCGCTGCTGCGCAATCGCATCCGCGTCAATGGCCTCAACATCGGCTGGATGAACACCCCGGGCGAACACCGCATCCAGACGGATACCCACGGTGCCGAGGATAACTGGCTGGAAGCGGCCGCCCGCGCGCAGCCCATGGGGCGCCTGCTGGAACCGGAAGAGGTCGCCAGCGCGGTGGCCTTCCTGGCCAGCGACGCCTCGGGAATGATGACCGGGACCATCGTCGACATGGACCAGAGCGTGCTGGGCTGTCACGACAGCGCGCCGCAGCCGCCCGCCGCCATGCGCTGGCCTGACTGAGGAGGACAGACGATGGAGCATTTCATCGATCGAACCCAGCTTGATGTGGCCGCCTTCGAGGCCCTGGTCCAATCGACGACCAATGCCGAAGAACTGCCCCAGGCCGAGCGCATCGTCTCCGGCATCCCGCTCTACCGCGCAAGCCATGCCCTTGACTGTCTCGCCGACCCGCAGCGGCGGCGCACGCTGCTTGACGAGTGGCATCACTGCCTGCTGGACGGTCCCGGGGTGCTGGCGATCACCGGAATGATGGAGCGGACCACGGTGGACCGCGCCAGCGAGAGCTTTCTTGCGCTGATCGAAGCTGAACGGGGACACGGCCAGCAGGGCGACCATTTTGCTGCGCCGGGTGCCAATGATCGCCTGTGGAATGCCTTCCAGAAGCACGGCGAGGCCGACCCGGACGGTTTCGTCGACTACTACGCCAACCCGGTGCTGGCCCTGGTGGCCGAAGCCTGGCTTGGCCCGGGCTACCAGATCACCTCCCAGGTCAATGTGGTTAAACCGGGCGGGCGCGCTCAGTTGCCTCATCGCGACTATCACCTGGGTTTTCTGAGCGAGGCACAGGCGCTGGGCTACCCGCTGTCATTGCAGGTCGCCTCACAACACCTGACGCTGCAGGGCGCCGTGGCCCACGACGACATGCCGCTGGAAAGCGGACCAACCCAGTTGTTGCCTCACTCCCAGCGCTACCCCGAAGGCTATCTGGCCTACCGCGACCCGGCCTTCCAGCAAGTATTCGCCCGCCATCGCGTTCAGCTTCCGCTGACCAGGGGCGACGGCCTGTTCTTCAACCCGGCGCTGTTTCACGCCGCTGGCGACAACGACAGCCAGGACCTGCGGCGCATGGCCAACCTGCTGCAGATCTCCTCGGCCTTTGGCCGTGCCATGGAGAGCGTCGACAACACACGCCTGGTGCGCGCCGGCTTTCCCGCGCTAAAGGCCCGCTTTCAGCGCGATGGCTGGACAGCGGCGATCCGCGCAGGTGTGACCGCCCTGGCCGAGGCCTACCCGTTCCCGGCCAATCTGGATCGCACCCCGCCCCAGGGCGGGATGGCCCCCCAGAGCCAATGCGAGTTGCTGACACTGGCCCTGGACGAAGACTGGGACGCCGACCGCCTGGACCGGGCACTCGACCGGATGGCGCAGGACCGACGCGCCTGAATCGCTGCATCAACGTGACACCCCTGAGCACGATCACCCGCAACACCAACAACAATCGGAGTACAGCCATGAGCAAGAGCACCGACAAGACCAGCGCAACACACACCGGGGTCAAGCGCCCCATCCCGTTCTCCAGGGCCATCACCGGCGCCCTGGTCGCTGGCGCCATGGCGCTGTCGGCGAGCCAGGCGGCCGTTGCCCAGGACGCCGACCCGCTGAAGTTCGTGGCGATCACCCATATCGTCGCGGCGGACCCCTTCGGCAACGTCCTCAAGCGCGGTTTCGAGGATGCCGCCGAGGAGATGGGAGTGGAGCTTCTCTACAACTCTCCGGCCCAGTACGACACCTCCCAGATGCTGAGGATGATCGAGCAGGCGATTGCCACCCAACCCGATGGCCTGGCGCTGACCATGCCCGATGCCAGCGCCTTCGCCGAGCCGGTGCGCGAGGCCATCGCCGCCGGTATCCCGGTGGTGGTGCTCAACACCGGCGAAGAGATCGCCGGTGAGATCGGCGCACTCAACTATGTCGGTCAGAGCGAGTACCGCGCGGGCAAGATGGCCGGTGAGCGCATGAAGGAAGCCGGCGTCGAGAGCCCCATCTGTATCAACTTCGCCCCCGGCCAGTCGCAGCTTGACGCCCGCTGCAAGGGCTTTACCGACGCCTTCGACGGCAGTGCCGAACAGATCTCCACCACCCAGGATCCCACCGCCATCACCAATGCCGTGCTCGCCCACCTCAACTCGAGCCCGGACACCGACGGCGTGCTGAGCCTGGGATCGCTGGCCACCGACCCGCTGATCAACGAATTCCGTAGCCAGGGCGCCATGGGCCAGATCGCCTTCGCCACCTTCGACCTGTCCGCAGAGACACTGGAAGCGGTTCGTGATGGCGAGATGCTGTTCGCCATGGATCAGCAGCAGTACCTTCAGGGCTACCTGCCGATCATCTCGCTGGCGCTGTACAACCGCTACGGCCTCAAGCCCACCAACAATATCCAGACCGGGCCAAACTTCATCACCCAGGAAAACGCCGAACAGGTCATCGAGCTGACTCAGCAGGGCTATCGCTAAGCGGCCACCTCACCCAATGGCCATCCGCCACCATGGCAAGGCCGGCGACTCACCGAGCAGGCCTTGTCGGTACTGATCATCCACACCTCGCCCGCCCTTCATGGGCGGGTTCGCTTGACAGGAGCATCACATGAAAATCGGCCTCGTCACCGACAGCCTGGCCAATATGTCACTGGACGACCTGCTCGCCTTCTGCGCCGAACAGGGCATCGAGTGCGTGGAATTTTCCATCGGCAACTGGTCGGACTCGCCCCACCTCGACGCCGCAGCACTGCTCGACAGCGAAGCCGCACGCCAGGACCTCAAGGCCAGGCTCGCCCACCATGGCGTCACGATTTCCGCCTTCAACGCCAACGGCAACTCGCTGCACCCCACCGATGGCGAGCGCCAGCACAGGGTGGTCGAGCAAGCCATCGCGCTGTCCCGTCACTTCGAGGTGCCCCGGGTCAATCTGATGTCGGGTCTGCCTGGCGGTGGCCCGGATGACCGTTTCCCCAACTGGGTGACCGCCGCCTGGCCACCGGAAACCGCCCAGATGCTCGACTACCAGTGGAACGAGGTCGCGCTGCCCTACTGGCGCAAGCTGGCCGACCACGCCCGCGGCGAAGGGATTCGTGAACTATGCCTGGAGATGCATGGCAACCAGCTGGTCTACAACCTGCCGGGCTTCCTGCGCCTGCATGGCGAGATCGGCGACATCGTCGGCCTCAACTTCGATCCCAGCCACCTTCTGTGGATGGGCGCCGATCCCATCGAGGTGGTCCAGCGCTACGCCCGCCACATCTACCATGTCCACGCCAAGGACACCGCGCTCAACCCGGCGGCGGTGGGCCTGACCTCCCGTCTGGATAACCAGCCCATGGGCGATTTCCGTGATCGCGGCTGGTCCTACGTGACCCTCGGCTACGGCCAGAAACTCGAGTGGTGGAAGGACTTCTGCTACTGGCTGCAGGCCGGGGGCTACCAGGACGGCGTGCTGAGCATCGAGCACGAGGATATCAACCTGTCGCGCCGGGAGGGCGTGGTGCGCTCGGTGGAACTGCTGCGCGCCTGCATGCCCAGCGAAAAGCCCGACTATGAGCTGCCCAACGCCAACTAGGCTACGCCGGTGATCGCCCGGCTCGACCAGCCTCACCATCCCCGGCCGACGTGACCGACGTGGCCCACCAGCGGAGACAAGCGAATGTCCAAGGCGCTCAACATTGGCCTGATCGGTAGCGGCTTCATGGGTCAGGCCCACGCCGATGCCTATCGCCGTGCCCGCACCCTTTACCATGATCTGCCGCTGCGTCCTCGCCTGGTCGCCATCGCCGACCAGGGCGATCAGGCCGCCAGGGCCGCCGCCGAACGACTGGACGTCGAGCGCGCCTACGGCGACTGGCGGGAGCTGGTCGCCGACCCACAGGTGGAGGTGGTGGACATCACCTCGCCCAACGCCCTGCACTTCGACATGGCGATGGCCGCCATCGACCATGGCAAGCACGTCTACTGCGAAAAGCCCCTGGCCATGAACGATGACCAGGCGGCGAAGATGGCCGAGGCGGCCCGCGCCCGCGGGGTCAAGACCATGGTCGCCTTCAACAACATCAAGACGCCGGCGGCCCTGCTCGCCAGGCGGCTGATCGACGAGGGTGCCATCGGCACACCGATACGCTTTCGCGGCACCTTCGACCAGGGTTTCTTCAACGATCCCGAGCTGCCCTGGTCCTGGCGCTGTTCGCGCCAGCAGGCCGGCACCGGGTCACTGGGCGACCTGGGCGCCCACACCATCAGCGTCGCCCAGTTCCTGATGGGCGATATCGAGGAGGTCTGCGCCCAGAGCCAGATCCTGTTTGCGACCCGGCCCGTGGTGGATGGAGCCGGCGAGGGCGCCGGCTACGCCAGCAAGGCGACCGCAGGCGCCGAGCGTCGTGAGGTCGAGAACGACGACCAGACCCAGGCGCTGGTGCGTTTCGCCAACGGTGCCGGCGGCGTGATCGAAAGCTCTCGGGTGGCCGCCGGCAAGGTCTTCGGCATCGGCTGGGAGGTCAGCGGCAGCGAGGGCACCCTGGTGATGGACGGCGAGCGCTTCAACGAGCTCAAGCTCTTTCGCTATGCCGACCGGCGTGAGGATCGTGGCTTCAAGACCCTGCTGGCGGGCTCCCAGGTGCCGCAGTTCCGCGCCTTCTTTCCGTTCGACTACGGTGGTGGCGGCATCGGCTACTTCGACGTCAAGGTGATCGAGGTCCACGACCTGGTCCAGGGCATCGCCTCATCTGCCGGCTGCTTCCCCGACTTCGCCTTCGGCCGCCACAACCAGAATATCCTCACCGCCATCGACGTCTCCTGCCAGGAGCGTCGCTGGGTATCGGTGCCCGACCCCCAGCAGCGCTCATCCGCACAGCTCACACCCTGACCGCAAGGAACCCGACCATGATCGACGCACCGGTACGCTGGGGCATCCTCTCCACCGCCAATATTGCGCGCATCAAGCTGATACCGGCGATGCGGGCGAGCGCCCACGCCGAGGTTCTGGCGGTGGGGTCACGCAACCAGGAATCGGCCCAGGCGTTTGCCGACGAGATGGATATTCCGCGCGCCTACGCAAGCTACGAAGCGGTGCTCGACGACCCGGAGGTGGAGGCGGTCTACATCCCGCTGCCCAACCATCTGCATATCGAGCTGGCTCAGAAGGCGCTGGACAAGGGCAAGCACGTGCTGTGCGAAAAGCCCCTGGCGCTTACCGCCGCACAGGCGGCGAGCCTCAGAGTGCCGCCGGGACTGCTGTTCTGCGAGGCCTTCATGGTGCGCCACCAGCCGCGCTGGCTGGCGGTAAAGGAGCGCATCGAGGCCGGCGACTACGGCGACATCCGCATGGTCCAGGCCATGCTCACCTTCGGTCTCGACGACCCCGGCAACTACCGCATGCGCCCGGAGTTCGGCGGTGGCGCGCTCTATGATGTCGGCTGCTACGCGGCCATGGCGACTCGCTTCGCCTTCGGCTGCGAACCCCGGCGGGTGATGGCCCACGCCAGCCGCGACCCGGAACATGGCGTGGACATCGTCGCCAGCGTGCTGCTCGACTACGGCGAGGGGCGCCACGCCAGCCTGATGGTCTCCACCGCCACCAGTGCCGCCCAGCACCTGCACATCGTCGGCAGCCAAGGTGCCATCGATCTGCCAGAGCCCTTTATCGCTCCGGTCGAGCGCCCGACCCGGGTGGTTCACGACAACGTCTTCGACCTCTATCAGAGCGACCCCAAGACGGAAACCTTCCCGCCCATGGACCAGTACGAACAGGAGGTCAGTCGTTTCTGCCGCGCCCTGCGCGGTGAGGAGGTCGGGCTCTATGGACTGGAGGATTCCATCGCCAATCTCAGGGTGATCGACGCCATCTTCGCCTCGGTCGACAGCGGCGGCTGGGCCGCAGTAGCGCAGTAGCGATATTCGTGAGGCATTTCCCCGCTACGGCGGGGTTTTTTTCAGGTTCATCGCACCTTTCCTGGAGCAAGGCCCGACAAGAGCCCGGGCGGGGTGCGCGCGCACCCCTTCCGGTCTCACGCGTGACGCGGGCTGTGCAGGCGCCTTTGCCACGCCCAAAGGGCGCTACTGGTGCCCAGCGAGGCAGCCAGGGCGAGGCCAAAGGACAGCACGGGGGAAAGGTGCGCGGCGGTTGCCGCAAGAACGGCGCTGAAGGCCACCAGGCTGAGCATGCCAAGCTGGGTGTCGGCCAGGGTGGCCCGGGCGACCTCGGCGCCGTAGCGCTGGTGCAGGGTCAGGGCGATGGTCAGCATGCCGATGGGGAAGCTCAGGGCGACGCCGGACAGCGCCGGGGCGATATCCGCCAGCACCACGGTCGCCAGACACACGATGCCCCCGGCCAGGGTGCCGCGTATCAGCAGGTCGGCCCAGACAAGCGGCGCCGACACCGCCGTCCGCGACAAGCCCAGCGCGCGCATCAGCCGCATCGCCAGGGCCAGGCAAGCGATGAACAGCACCAGCGCGAGACCCGTGCCGCCTGGCAAGACGGC